>JAUPVD010000158.1 GCA_030917225.1 Pseudomonadota bacterium | reverse complement strand
TCCAGCGCCAGCTTGACGCGCTGCGCCTCGCCGCCGGACAGCGTGGTCGCGCTCTGGCCGAGGGTGATGTAGGAGAGGCCGACATCGACCAGGGTCTGCAGCTTGCGGGCGACGACCGGCACCGCGTCGAAGAACTCGCGGGCCTGTTCGACCGTCATCTGCAGGATTTCGTAGATGTTCTTGCCCTTGTACTGTATCTCCAGCGTCTCGCGGTTGTAGCGCTTGCCGTGGCAGACGTCGCAGGGGACGTAGATGTCGGGCAGGAAGTGCATCTCGACCTTGATCACGCCATCACCCTGACAGGCTTCGCAGCGGCCGCCCTTGACGTTGAACGAGAAACGGCCGGGGCCGTAGCCGCGCGTGCGCGACTCGGGCACGCCGGCAAACAGCTCGCGGATCGGGGTCAAGAGGCCGGTGTAAGTGGCCGGGTTGGAGCGCGGCGTGCGTCCGATCGGCGACTGGTCGACGTTGATGACCTTGTCGAAATTATCCAGGCCGATGATCTCGCCGTGCGCCGCCGGCTCGGTCGAGGAACCGTAAAGATGCTTGGCCGCAGCGGCATAGAGCGTGTCGTTGATCAGCGTCGATTTGCCGGAGCCGGAAACGCCGGTGATGCAGGTGAACAGGCCGACCGGCAGTTCCAGCGAAACCTCCTTGAGGTTGTTGCCGGTGGCGCCGAGCACGTGCAGCAATTTCTTGCGGTCGGGCTTGCGCCGGTTTTCGGGGACGGCGATCTGGCGCTTGCCGGACAGGTAGGCGCCGGTCATCGAATTTGGATTGTTCTCGACCTCGGCCGGGGTGCCTTCGGCGACGATCTCGCCGCCGTGCACGCCGGCACCGGGGCCGATGTCGACCACGTAGTCGGCGGCGCGGATGGCGTCCTCGTCATGCTCGACGACGATCACCGTGTTACCGATGTCGCGTAGCTGCTTCAGCGTCTGCAGCAGGCGCTCGTTGTCGCGCTGGTGCAGGCCGATCGACGGTTCGTCGAGGACGTACATGACGCCGGTGAGACCGGAGCCGATCTGCGAAGCCAGCCGGATGCGCTGCGCTTCGCCGCCGGACAGCGTTTCCGCCGAGCGGTCGAGCGACAGGTAGTCGAGGCCGACATTGATCAGGAACTGCAGGCGGCTGGTGATTTCCTTGAGGATCTTTTCGGCAACCTGGGCCTTGTGCCCGGTCATCGTCAGCTTCAGGAAAAAATCCCGCGCCTCGCCCAGCGGCATGTGGCTGATCTGGTGCAAGGTGGCACCGCCGATGCGCACATTGCGCGCTTCCAGGCGCAGGCGGGTGCCTTCGCAGGTCGGGCACACCGAATCGCTGATGAACTTGGACAGCTCCTCGCGCACGGCCACCGAGTCGGTTTCCTTGTAGCGGCGCTCGAGGTTGGGGATGATGCCCTCGAAGCTGTGCTCGCGGATCGTCGCCCGGCCACGCTCGTTGAGGTAGCTGAACGGAATCACCTGGCGGCCGGAGCCGAACAGCACCAGCTTCTGGATGTCTTCCGGCAGCTCGTTCCATGGCGTGTCGATGCTGAACTTGAAGTGGTTGGCCAGCGAGGTCAGCAGCTGGCAATAGAACTGGTTGCGCCGGTCCCAGCCGCGGATGGCGCCGGCTGACAGCGACAGGTCGGGGTGGGCGACGACGCGTTTCGGGTCGAAGAACTGGATGACGCCTAGCCCGTCGCACTTCGGGCAGGCGCCCATCGGGTTGTTGAACGAGAACAGCCGCGGTTCCAGCTCCTGCAGCGAGTAGGAGCAGATCGGGCAGGCAAACTTGGCCGAGAACAGGTGCTCGGTATTGGTATCCATCTCCAGCGCGATGGCCCGGCCTTCGGCGTGGCGCAGCGCGGTTTCGAAGGATTCGGCAACCCGCTGGCGCATGTCTTCGCGCACTTTCAGGCGATCAACGACGACGTCCACGGTGTGCTTCTGGGCCTTGGCAAGCTTTGGCACATCGTCGATCTCATACACCTTGCCGTCGACGCGCACGCGAGCAAAGCCCTGCGCGCGCAGCTCGGAGAAGAGATCCATCTGCTCGCCCTTGCGGTTGGCCACCACCGGGGCGAGGATCATCAGCTTGGTGTCCTCCGGCAGGGCCAGCACGTGGTCCACCATCTGCGAGACGGTCTGCGCCTCCAGCGGTTGCTGGTGTTCCGGGCAGAACGGCGTGCCGGCGCGGGCGAACATCAGGCGCAGGTAGTCGTGGATCTCGGTGACGGTGCCGACGGTCGAGCGCGGATTGTGGCTGGTCGCCTTCTGCTCGATCGAAATGGCCGGGGAAAGACCCTCGATCAGGTCCACGTCCGGCTTTTCCATGAGTTGCAGGAACTGGCGGGCGTAGGCCGACAGCGACTCGACGTAGCGGCGCTGCCCCTCGGCGTAGAGGGTGTCGAAGGCAAGTGAGGACTTACCGGAGCCGGAAAGCCCGGTAATTACGATGAGTTTGTCGCGCGGCAGGTCGAGACTGATGTTTTTGAGATTATGGGTGCGCGCGCCGCGTATGCGGATTTCTTCCATTGGGGGTTGGTGCCTGAGAGGGGTAAATGAGCAAACCTGCTAATATACGCCCCTTCCCAGCATGAACCAATCTCGACCCACTCCCATGTTTTCTCCCTCGTCCGACCGCATGACGCGCGACGAAAAACGCGCGGGCGCCAGCCTCGCCGCCATTTTTGCCTTGCGCATGCTCGGGCTGTTCCTGATTCTGCCGGTGTTCGCCGTGCACGCCCAGGGCATCCCCGGTGGCAACGACCTGACGCTGGTCGGCATTGCCATTGGCGCCTACGGGCTCACCCAGTCGATGCTGCAGATTGCCTTCGGTGCGGCCTCTGATCGCTTCGGCCGCAAGCCTGTGATCATCCTCGGGCTGGTCATTTTCGCCATCGGCAGCCTTGTCGCAGCCATGGCGCCGGATATCTACTGGGTCATTGCCGGCCGTATCCTGCAGGGCGCCGGTGCCATTTCGGCCGCAGTGACAGCCTTGGCCGCCGACCTGACCCGTGAGCAGCATCGAACCAAGGTGATGGCCATGATCGGCTCCTCGATCGGCCTGGTGTTCGCGCTGTCGCTGGTGATCGCGCCTGTGCTCTATCAGGCGATCGGCATGGGCGGCCTGTTCGGCATGACTGGCGCGCTGGCACTGGCTGCCATCCTGCTCGTGCTCTACGTTGTGCCCGAACCCCCGCCTCCCGAGCAGCATGACGACGGCCCGGTGCCATTTTCGAAGATTGCCCTCGACCCGCAGCTCCTGCGCCTGAATTTCGGCATTTTTACCTTGCATCTGGCGCAGATGGCGATGTTCGTCGTCATCCCGCTGGCGCTTGTCAAGGCGGCGGGATTGGCGCTGTCGGATCACTGGAAGGTCTACCTGCCGGCGCTGCTGCTGTCTTTCGTGCTGATGATCCCGGCGATCATCGTCGCCGAGAAGAAGAACAAGACGAAACAGGTGTTCAATGCGGCGATCCTGCTCATCCTGTTCACCCAGGTTGGTTTTGCCATGTTTGGCGAGGGCGTGTGGTCGCTGGGCTTCTTCCTGTTCGTGTTCTTCGTCGGCTTCAATATCCTCGAAGCCTCGCTGCCGTCGATGATTTCCCGAATTGCCCCGCCGCAGTCCAAAGGTCTTGCCCTGGGCATATATAATACGACGCAGGCTTTCGGGCTGGCCGCCGGTGGGGCGCTTGGCGGCTTCCTGGCGCAGCGCCTGGGTGCCGATGCCGTTTATGCGGCCTGCGGTCTGCTGACGTTGGCCTGGCTGGGCTTGGGCCTGACCATGGCGCCGCTGCCTGCACGCGTGAAGCACCCGGTCGCGCAGGCCGTTGCACAAACGAATTGAACGTACTGAACAAATCGAACTAACTTTCTGGACGGAGACAAAGCATGGCATCGGTTAACAAAGTGATCCTCGTCGGTAACCTCGGTGCCGATCCCGAAACGCGCTATCTGCCGAGCGGCGACCCGGTGACCAACCTGCGTCTGGCGACAACCGACAGCTGGAAGGACAAGGCCAGCGGCGAGAAGAAGGAAGCCACCGAGTGGCACCGCGTCGTGCTCTTCCGTCGCCTGGCAGAAGTGGCCGGCCAGTACCTGAAGAAGGGTTCGCAGGTCTATATTGAAGGCCGTATCCGTACCCGCAAGTGGCAGGACAAGGATGGTCAGGAGCGCTACACGACCGAGATCGAAGCCGAGGAAATGAAGATGCTCGGTTCGCGTCAGGGGCAGGGTGAGCCCTCGCCTTCCTACGGTAGCGGCGGCGACAGTGCGCCGGCCTACGGTGGCGCCAAGCCAGCTGCAGCCGGCAAGAAGCCCAGCTTCGACGATATGGAAGACGACATACCTTTTTAACCGGATGGCGCCTGTCTGAAATGGCCTCCTTGCGGGGCCATTTTTTTGTGGGGTAGTGGTGATGTCTGCCTGGACAGAGGTCGCGCCCACCTGCGCTATGATGGCAGGCATGCTGCGCTGGATGAAGGAATGACCGACGTGAAACCTGTGTTTTCGATTCGTGCTGTCGGCTCCCTGCGAGCACTACTGGCGGCACTCTGCATGGTGGCGGTCCTTCCGTCGGTCGCACGCGCACAGTCGCCGCTCAGCGCAATCGCCAAGCAAGCCAAGGGAAGCAGCGCCCCCGACACCACCAAGGCAGCGCCGGAATCGGTCGATGAGCTGAAAAAGCGCCTGGCCGACACGCAGCTTGAACTCGCCGCCGTCGATGGCCCGGAGCGGCAGGCCTCAGGCGCGCCCCCCGGAACACCCGAGCCACAATTGCAGTTGCGCGTCCGCATGCTGCGGCTGATGGCCTTCGCCTATCGGCAGCACATCAATGCGCTGGGCAATATCGTCGAGCTGAAAAAGATTTCGAACGAGGCGGAGGTCAAGCGTCGTGCCTGGACGGGGCTGCCCGAGAAACCGCCGTACTCGATCCTGCTGGTTGACAGCTTGCGCGCTGAACTGCAGGCCAATCGGCTGACGCAGCACAGTGAAGAAGTCCGGGCCAAACTACTTGCCGCGCAGATGGAGAACACCCGGGAAAGCCTGGCCAAGGCGAGTGAACGCCAGCGCCTGATGCAGGAAGCGCTGGAGGCGGCCAAGCCGTCGGACGTTAGTGCCGCAACCTGGCGACGCGACCTCGCGGCGCTCGAGGTGCGGGCCCTCGGCGCTTACGTGGAAGCGCTGGCAGCACAGATCCGCTCGGTCGAGGCAGTGGTGATCGAGCATGGCCACGCAGTGGATTTCGTACAACGCAAGATCGCCGAGGTGGAGAAGTCGGTTGTCTTCAAGGCTGAGGATCTGGAGCGCGTCAAAGCCGCCATCGATGAACGCCGCTCGACGACCATCAAGGAAATGGATCGCGCCAGCCGGGAGCGTGAGCGGCAGTCAGGTGAACTCGACAAGGCCATGGAGGCCAATGCCGCTGCGGAAAAACAGGTAGTCGAATTGCAGGAGCGGTTGGCCGCCGCACGCAAGGCCGTCGCGACCCTCGAAGCAGAGGTGGCGAAAGCGGAAAAGCCGGAGGGTTTTCTGCAGAAGGTTAATCCTTTCCGCGGCCGCACGGCCAAGAACGATCTCGATGCGCGTCGCAAGGAAGTTGCGGAGATCGAGCGGCAACTGGCGGGCGCCCGTGCACTCGCTTTGACCAGGGAGCGGGAACTGCTCCTGACGGTCGAACGCGGCCGCAATGCAGTGCAGGCAGTTGATGGTTTGAACGTCGGGCTGGTCACGCTGGACATGCAGCGTTCGTTCTGGGACTTGCGGTTTTCGGCCTCCGATGGCCAGAAGGCGGGAAGCCTGGACCGGCGCAAGAACTTCGAGAGCAGCCGCAAACTGCTCAATGTGCTCAACCCGGCAATGGATCACCTGCGCACCAAGATGGAGGTGGTCACCGGGCAGATCGCTGAACAGCAGAACCTGCTCCGGGCAGCCGATACGCCGGCTGAAACCGCGTTCCGGAAATCGATGCTGGAATTGCTCACGGAGCGTGAACGTCTCTACCTGAGCGCTTTCACCCAGGTCGAGGAGGCCCAGCACCTGCTCAAGCGCTGGGTCGAGGACGAAGAGGTCCGGGTCAAGGACCTGAGTGCCGGCGAGCGGGTGCAGAACCTGTTCGGCTTCTCGAGCGACTTTATGAAGGCTGCCTGGAGCTTCGAGCTCTTTGCGGTCGAGGACAGCATCGTCGTCGACGGCCGGACAATTACCGGGACGCGCGGCGTCACCGTGGCCAAGGTGGTGCAGGCGATCCTGATCGTGGTGATCGGCTATCTGCTGATCGCCTTGCTGACCCGGTTGGCCTTTGGCGTGGCGATGCGTCGCGGCAAGATGGAGGAGACCAGCGCGCGCATCGCCCGCAAGTGGATTCTGGCGGTGACGCTGGTGGTGCTCCTGCTGCTGGCACTCGATGTCGTCAAGATTCCGCTGACCGCCTTTGCCTTCCTCGGCGGCGCCATTGCCATCGGTGCCGGCTTCGGCATGCAGACCCTGCTGAAGAACCTGATCAGCGGCGTCATGCTGCTGATGGAGCGCCCGTTCAAGCCGCGCGACATCGTCGAGGTCGGCGGCATCCGCGGTGAGGTCACCGACATCAACGTGCGCTCCTGCACCATTCGTGACGTGAACGGCATTGAGACGCTGGTGCCGAACAGCACCTTCCTTGAGCAGAACGTGACCAACTGGACGCTTTCAAGCCGCAAGGTGCGCTATGTGCTGAACATCGGCGTCGGCTATGGCTCGCCGGTGCGCAAGGTGTCCGACCTTCTGCTGGAGGTGGCTGCCCGCCACAAGCAGGTGCTCGTCGAGCCTGCACCGGAAGTGCTGTTCATGGATTTTGGCGACAACGCGCTGATGTTCGCGTTGTATGTGTGGCTGGAGGTTGGCCCCGGCCGTCGCGGCGGCAATGTCATCCTGAGCGACCTGCGTTTCATGATCGACGCCAGCTTTGCCGAGCATGGCATCGAGATTCCCTTCCCGCAGCGTAACGTGCATCTGGATGCGGACGCACCGCTGCCGGTGCGGGTGGTGTCTTCAGAGGGCGACTGATACAGGGGTTGATACAGCCCGGTATTTTTGGCGCCAAAGAAAGAACGCCGGGCAAGCCCCGGCGTTCTGCATTGGACGCCGCCTGTTTCAGCGGCGCGCGAACTGTTGGCGGCCGCTGGACTGGGGCGAGCGGTGATGGTTCGTCTGCCCCCAGCCCTGCTGCTGCCCGTCGTGCTTCTGGCGCCAGATGTTGTTGCTCTGGCGGTTCTGCGCGTGCTGGATGCGCTGCTGTTCGTGGCTGCCGACATGGCCATCGGCACCGGCGCGGCCCTGCATGCGATTGGCCTGCGCTTCCCGGTGCTCCAGACGACCGGCTTCGCGCTGGGTCAGCTGGCCTGAATTCAGACCCTGTTCGATGCGCTGCTGCTGGTTGATGTTGCGCTGGACATCCTGCTGCATGCGCTGGGAGGAGGCCGAGTTCGGGTTGCCGCGCTGGGCATCATGCTTTTCCTGATAGATGTTGCGGCTGACCTGATCCTGCGCGTGGTCGATCTTGCGCGCTTCGTTCTGGCTGACCGAGCCGTCGCGCATGGCACGCGCTTCCATGTTCTCGATCTTGCCTTCCTGTTTTTCCAGTCGTGCAGCTTCGCGGGTGGTGAGCTGGCCGCTCTGTAACCCTTGTTCGATGCGCTGTTGCTGGTTGATGTTGCGGTCGATGAAGTCGTCGGCGGCCGCGTTGGACGGCGATTGGGCGAAGGCGCTGCCGGAAGCGATGGCAACAAGGGCAAGCAGCGTGCGGCTGAAGCGTGGTGTGTTCATTTGAATCTCCTTTGTGTTCGGGATGGATGTGTGTTCGAGGTGCGTTTCGTTGCGGTTCCCATTGAACGCTTTGTCGCACAGCGATCCCAGCGAGATTCGGTAAGATTTGTAAGGAGTTGTGTCCGGATAGTTGCCCACCTGAAGGCTGAAATGGTGCAAAATTGCCGCAGTGCAACAAGGGGTGGGGCTGCGGCGTGAGCAAGCAGATCAGTTTCAAAATTCTGGAAGACGTAGCGCGGGATCTTTCCGGCGAAGCGGTCAGCTTTCCGACCTTTCTCGACATCACGTTTCAGGTGCGGACGGCGCTGAAGAACCCGAATCTCAGCATCGATCAACTGGCGCGGCTGGTGGGAGCGGAGCCGCTGATGAGCGCCAAGATCATCAGCATGGCCAATTCGGTGGCGATGAACCCGACCGGCAAGTCCGTCGCGGATGTAAAAAGCGCGATCAGCCGGGTCGGCATGGAGGCGGTGCGTACCGTTTCCTTTGCGATTGCCATGGAACAACTGCTCAAATCGAAAAACATGCAGCCGTTTGGAGCGATATCGCAGCGCCTGTGGGAACACACGGTGCATGTCGCGGCATTGTGTCGCGTGCTGGCACGCAAGTATTCCCGTACCAATCCCGATGAGGCAATGTTTACCGGCCTGGTGCACGACATCGGTATTTTTTACCTGCTCTCGCGTGCAGCAAATTTCCCCGAGCTGATTGCCGACAAGGCAGAACTGCATGCCCTGCTTGAACAATGGCACGACAATATCGGCCATGCACTGCTTGCTGCACTTGGGCAGCCCGAGGAGGTGCTCAAAGCAGTGCAGGAACACGAGACGGAACGAGATATTCGTGAGATCCGTAGCCTTTCGGACGTGCTCTACGTGGCCAACAGAATGGCCAATCTGTCGTTTTCGTGGCGCGACGCAGAGGTAGGGACGGTGGTCAATACCACCTCGCTCGACAGCCTTTTCGATGAGGATTCCCGGCAGCGGTTGCTTGCCGAGTCCGACGAAGAAGTGGCTTCGCTTAAATCGGCGCTGGTCGCCTGATCGATAGACCGGACGGACAAGCATGACGACTGCTGTGAGCGGCAATAAACAGGCTCTGGCTGGTATCGCACTCGCCGCACTGGGTGTCGTCTATGGCGATATCGGCACCAGCCCGCTTTATGCGATGAAGGAAGTCTTCGCCGGCAATCACCCGATTCCGCTCAACGAGGCCAATGTGCTGGGCAGCCTCTCGGCCTTCTTCTGGGCGCTGATCATTGTCGTCTCGCTGAAGTACGTGTCGATCATCATGCGTGCCGACAACCGTGGCGAGGGCGGCATCATGGCCTTGATCGCGCTGGCGCTGCAAGACGCCAAAGACAATCCGCGGCGGATGAAGATCATCACCATCATCGGTATTCTTGGTGCCGCGATGTTCTACGGCGACGGCATGGTGACGCCGGCAATCTCCGTGCTGTCGGCGGTCGAAGGGATCGAGATCGCGACGCCGGCACTCAAGCCCTTCGTCATCCCGATCACGCTGGTGGTGCTGTTCTTCCTGTTCTTCGTGCAGAAGCGGGGGACGGCTACGGTCGGTACCTTCTTCGGGCCGGTGATGCTGATCTGGTTTTCGACGCTGGCCTGCCTCGGCATCTACAACATCGTTGAAAACCCTCACGTGCTGCTGGCCATCAATCCGCTGTATGCGATCGAGTTCATGACCCTGAACAAGGCCATGGCGCTGGTGGCCATGGGCAACGTGGTGCTCGCCGTGACCGGTGCGGAAGCGCTTTATGCCGACATGGGGCACTTC
>JAUPVD010000014.1 GCA_030917225.1 Pseudomonadota bacterium | reverse complement strand
GATCGATTCACCGGGCCTGCAGGAGTTCGGCCTGCGCCATCTTGACCTGGCAACGCTGGAAGCCGGCTTTCCCGAATTCCAGGCTTTTCTGGGCCGCTGCCGCTTCCGCGACTGCCACCATGACCGCGAACCGGACTGTGCGCTACGAGCAGCGGTTGAAAACGGCAGCATCACCGCCCGCCGCTTCGCCTGCTATCACGAGTTGCGCGCAGAACTTGGTAGCCGATACATACGTGGATAGAATCTGTCCATGAGCGAAATCAACATCCGCCGCAAGCACGGCAAAACCGCCAAGGCCGCCCGCAAGGCTGCAGAACATCTCGCGGACGAACTGCGCGAAGATCTCGACATGAGTTACAGCTGGGACGGCGACGTGCTGAACTTTCAGCGCACCGGGGTGAAGGGCCAACTGACGCTCGACAAGAGCGAGGTGGCCATCAACATCAAGCTGGGATTCCTGCTCATGGCCTTCAAGCCGGTCATCGAGCAGGAAATCCACAAGTTCTTCGACGAGAACTTTCCGGTCTAGGCGCTCTTCAGCTTGGCAATCAGGTCGATGTACTGCTGCATTGCCGCTTCTGCCGCCGTTCCCTTCAACTCTGCCCATGCATCGTATTTGGCCCGACCGACCATGTCGGTAAAGCCCGGGCGCTTGCCCTCGACGTCGCCGGACGCCCCTTGCTTGTAGAGCGAATAGAGTTTCAGCAGCGTGGCATTGTCGGGGCGCTCAGTGAGCGTTTTCGAATCGGCCATGGCGGCTTCGAAGCGGGCTTTCAGGTCACTCATCGGTATCTCCTCTGGTAGAGCAATGATCTGCGGGTTGGTGCAGATGATGCAGTTGCGTACGTATGGTTGCGACTTCGGTATTATATTGGCTCGAATCCATTCGGAGCATCTCCAGCATGACCCAGCGCGAACGCATCTCCCACGTTGACACGGCCTGGTTGCGCATGGACAGGCCGACCAACCTGATGCAGATCGTCGGTGTCATGATCTTTGACGGCCGCCTGGATTTCCAGCGCTTCTGCCGCACAGTCGAGGCCCGCCTGCTGCGCTATCGGCGCTTTCACCAGAACGCTGTTCTGGAAGGGAACAATGCCTGGTGGGTTGACGACAACAACTTCGACATCAACGCGCACATCAAGCACACGCTGCTGCCTTTCCCCGGCGGCGTCGTCGAATTGCAGCAGCATGTCGGCGAGCTTGCCGCGACGCCGCTGAACCCGCACCGGCCGCTGTGGGAGTTCAACGTCGTCGAAATGGAAACCGGCGACTCGGCACTGGTGGCGCGCATTCACCACTCGATCGCCGACGGCATCGCGCTGATCGGCGTCATGCATTCGCTGACCGACACGCACCCAGACGCCCCGGAAGGCACTCCTTCCCGGCCACACGAGCATCACGACGACGCCAGTGACGATACCGACAGCCTCGGCGACCTGTTCTGGCGCTGGATCTACCAGCCGCTGTCCGATGCAACGATCGCGGCGATACGTCTTTCCGGCAATGTCTGGGTCAAGTATGTCGGACTGATGATTGACCCGGCCAAGGCGGTCGAATACGCCAAGCTGGGAACAGGCATCGCTACCGAAGTCGGCAAGCTGGCCATGATGCCCAACGACTCGGCAACCCGCTTCAAGGGAAAACCCGGGGTGCAGAAATGCGTCGCCTGGTCCGAGCCGATTTCACTGCCGGAAGTGAAGGCGGTCGGCAAGGTGCTTGGCTGCTCGGTCAACGACATGCTGCTTTCTGCCGCGGCTGGCGCACTGCGCAGCTATCTTGCCGATAAAGGCGATCCGGTCACCGATGTCGAGGTGCGCGCATTGGTCCCGGTCAATCTGCGTCGGCCAAGCGATGCTCAGGAACTCGGCAACCGCTTCGGGCTGGTGGCGCTGGAACTCCCGGTCGGGGTCGAGAACCCGCTTGCTCGCCTCTATGCCACCCGCGATCGCATGGAAAGCCTCAAGGGCTCGCTCCAGGCGATGCTGACATTGTCCATACTCGGCGCGGTCGGCATGGCACCAAAATTCGTGCAGCAGCAAATTCTCGACCTGCTGGCCAACAAGGCTTCAGCCGTGATGACCAACGTGCCCGGACCACAGAAATCGCTCTGGTTTGCCGGCAGCAAACTCAAGCAGCAGATGTTCTGGGTACCTCAGTCCGGCAACATCGGCATGGGTGTCTCGATACTTTCCTACGACAACAAGGTCCAGTTCGGGCTAATTACCGATCGTAGCCGGGTACCCGATCCGGAGCGCATCGTAGCGCGCTTCGCAGCGGAATTCGAGAAACTGCAATGGCTAGTGCTGATGGAGCCATGGGAGCGCCTTGCCGACCCCGCCGCCGTTGAAGCGGCTCTGATTGGCAAGGGACGACGCAAGTAAAAAGCCCCGTCGAAAGAAGCTGACGGGGCTTGGGAGGAAACCAGGAACAATAGTTACTTGTCCTGCGGTTTCTCGTCCATCTTCTTCATGAAGTAACGCGCATAAAAAATCGACATGCCGGCCGTGAACGCAATCACGAACAGGCTGAACAAGCCGATATCGCTCGTAAACAACAATTCCCAAGCCATGCTTACCTCCCCTTTTCCACTGTTGTAACCGTTGCCGCAACCAGCCGAAGGGCCGGCTGTGTCTCGACATTCCATTCGCCATTGAGGCGCCATTTGCGTGCCGGATCTTCCACTGCGACGTGCCAGCGTCCATGCAGCGCCGTCGCCACTGCACCGCCATAAAACCCGGCGCCGTCCCGTTTCAAGACAGCGTTCTGATCGCTTCCCGAGCGCGTCGGGTGGGTCACCTTGAACAGCACGGTCTCCGGTAATGCCACACCTTCGCCTGCAGTCAAAAACAGCCGGACCTGACGGCCTTCACCACCCAATACGACTTCGGCTGACAATCCCAGACCGCTCGCTTCACTATCGCGCGCCATGCGCTGACTGACCGCCAAGCCTTGCTTGTAGTAATCGTCCTCGACCAGACCATCGTTGCTGCGTACCGCCAGCCATGCGGTCACGAATCCCGCGACAACGACTATCGCCGGGCCGGCCATCAGAATCCACGGCCACGGCTCGCGGTACCAGGGTTTCGTATCTGTCACCGTTGCATTCATTTTCATGGCATCAGGAAAGTGGCTTTTTCACGCACAACAATCTTCTCGTGATTCTGCGCCTGCACTTCGAACTGGATCACATTCGACCCTTTCTTGCCGGCACCGGGATCTACCCGAACGGCAACATCGACCGACTTCAGGCTGGAGGCGGGCACTTCGATAATGCGCTCACCGAAAATATCCATTCCATCCATGCCACTGACCGAGATGGCAAAGCGGTGAGCCGTCTCGCCGGTGTTTGCCACATGCAGCGAATACAGGTTCTCGATCCTGCCATCATCCGCCTCGCGACTCAGTACCGAGCGGTCACGGATGACGTCGACCTTCAAGGGCACGCGGGTCGCCATCGACCAGGCCGTGGCGACAATGATCGCTGCCAGAATGCTGCCGTAGATCAAGGTCCGGGTGCGCATCAGGTGCGCCAGAATGTCCTTGGACGTGTAGTGCTTTTCAAGCGCTGCCTCGGTCGAATAACGGATCAGGCCTCGTGGATAACCGACCTTGTCCATCACCTGATCGCAAACGTCGATACAGGCAGCGCAGGCGATGCATTCCATCTGCAAGCCATCGCGGATATCGATGCCGGTCGGGCAGACCTGTACACACAGGCTGCAGTCCACGCAATCGCCCAGCCCCTTGGCCTTATAGTCAGTTCCCTTCTTGCGCGGCGCACGCGGTTCGCCGCGTTCGGGATCGTAGGAGATCACCAGCGTATCCGGGTCGAACATGACCCCCTGGAAACGCGCATAGGGGCACATGTACTTGCAGACCTGTTCGCGCAGGAAACCCGCCTGCATGTAGAGGAAGCCGGCGTAGAAGAGAATCCAGAACCATTCCCAGGGACCGAAAGCCAGCGTCTTGGCCGCCTCGGTCAGTTCGCGGACAGGCGTGAAATAGCCGACGAAGCTGAAGCCGGTCCACAACGCGACCAACAACCACAAGGCATGCTTGGCTACCTTCAGGCGCCACCAGCGTGCATTGTGCGGCCCTTTGTCGAGTTTCATCCGCGCCGGGCGCTCGCCTTCGATCCTGGCTTCGATCCACAGCAGGATTTCCGTGTAGACGGTCTGTGGGCAGACGTAGCCACAGAAAAGACGCCCGCCTATGGCGGTCACCAGAAACAGGGCATAGGCCGAGATGATCAGCAGGATGGCCAGGTAGAGAACGTCCTGCGGCCAGAGTACCAGCCCGAAGAGATAGAACTTGCGCTCAGCCACATGGAAGAGCACGGCCTGACGACCGTTCCACTGGAGCCAGATGGTGCCGTAGAAGATCAGCTGGGTGACCCAGACCATCGCCCAGCGCCAGTTGGCAAAGAGGCCGGTGACGCTGCGCGGATATACCTTCTTGTGCTTCTCGTAGAGGCTTTGCGTATTGACGACGGCGATCTTGGCACCGGAATCGTTCGACTGGCTCATTTTAGGATTTCCTGATCTTCTTCAGAATTACACGAAATACTAATGTTTCACGAAGTGGTTCATGCAATTTTGATGGATATCAGCTTCAAATATTAAAGGCGAAAAAAAGCGGGCAGAGTGAAGCACTCGGCCCGCT
>JAUPVD010000157.1 GCA_030917225.1 Pseudomonadota bacterium | reverse complement strand
GGACGCCTTCGAGAAGCACGCCAAGCTGTTCGACGAAATCGGCGTCAACGTCAATAACGGCATGGCCAACCTGTACGACAAGCTGGCCACACTGCCGGAGTCGAAGCGCGACGAAGTCATCCGCGACCTGCACGCCTGCCAGGAACACCGTCCGCGCTTGGCCATGGTCGATTCGGCCAAGGGCATCACCAATTTCCACTCGCCGAACGACATCATTGTTGACGCCTCGATGCCGGCGATGATCCGCGCCGGCGGCAAGATGTGGGGCGCCGACGGCAAGCAGTACGACAGCAAGTGCGTCATGCCGGAATCGACCTTCGCCCGCATCTACCAGGAGATGATCAACTTCTGCAAATGGAACGGCAACTTCGATCCGGCGACCATGGGCACGGTGCCCAACGTCGGCCTGATGGCCCAGCAGGCCGAAGAATATGGCTCGCATGACAAGACCTTCGAGATTGCCGAGGACGGTGTCGCCAACATCGTCGACCTCGCCACCGGCGAAGTGCTGCTGACGCAGAACGTCGAAACCGGCGACATCTGGCGCATGTGCCAGGTCAAGGACGCCCCGATCCGCGACTGGGTCAAGCTGGCCGTCACCCGTGCCCGCAACTCCGGCATGCCGGCGGTGTTCTGGCTCGACCCGTATCGTCCGCACGAGAACGAGCTGATCAAGAAGGTGAAGGTTTACCTGAAGGATCACGACACCAGCGGTCTCGACATCCAGATCATGTCGCAGGTGCGTGCCATGCGCTTCACGCTCGAGCGCGTCATCCGCGGCCTCGACACCATCTCGGTCACTGGCAACATCCTGCGCGACTACCTGACCGACCTGTTCCCGATCATGGAACTCGGCACCTCGGCCAAGATGCTCTCCATCGTCCCGCTGATGAACGGCGGCGGCATGTACGAGACTGGTGCGGGCGGTTCGGCACCGAAACACGTGCAGCAGCTGGTTCAGGAAAACCACCTGCGCTGGGATTCGCTGGGCGAGTTCCTGGCCCTGGCCGTGTCGCTCGAAGAGCTGGGCATCAAGGAAAACAACGCCCAGGCCAAGCTGCTGGCCAAGACGCTGGATGCCGCCACCGGCAAGCTGCTCGACAACAACAAGTCGCCGTCGCCGAAAACCGGCCAGCTCGACAACCGCGGTTCGCAGTTCTACCTGGCCATGTACTGGGCGCAGGAACTGGCGGCGCAGAGCGAAGACAAGGCGCTGGCAGCACACTTTGCGCCGCTGGCCAAGTCGCTGGTCGACAACGAGCAGAAGATCATTGCCGAACTCAGCGCAGTGCAGGGCAAGCCGGTCGACATTGGTGGCTACTACAAGGCCGACGCCGAGAAGTGCAAGGCGGTGATGCGTCCGAGCGCAACCCTGAATGCAACTTTGAAAGCTGCTCGCGTGGCTTGAACCGGGGTTGCTTTTAACCAATGAAAAGCCGGGGCTTGCCCCGGCTTTTCATTTTTGGTGCGTGCGGCTCATTGAGCAATTGTCCGGTGCGACTAGACATCTTCGAAATCTTCGAAATCTTCGACACCCTCGAATTTCTCGTAATACGGCCGTTGCCATCGTTCGGACACCATGTAGTGCAACACTGCGGCAAATCCAATGAGCAGGAAAACGGTGCCAATCATCATTGCTACCGGGTGAAAATTCATGGCGATCGCCACTATCCAGACCAGCAGGCCGGGCGCAAGCCGCTTTCCCCACATCCAGTCGTCGATTACTGCCGGATGCCAGTCGGCTTTGATCTTTCCTTCACAGACGGGGCAGATGTCGTGCGATGTTGTCGTTATCCCGTCTTTCCAGAGCGTCATCGGTATGTCCTTGCTCCTGACAAAACGAAATCGCAGCGAGTGCAGACAGTGCGGGCAACGGTAGTCGGATAGCGCAAAAGTGAGGAGGTCAAACATGGGCTTGAATGTCTCCTGAGACAAGTACGGCCGAGCGAAAAACAGTGGCGCGGAAAAGATGATGGGGGATTGTCGGACACCCGAAGCAAAAATGCGAGGCGAGCTTGACAACGTTGTTTCAGTTATGTTCCCTTGTCATCTCACTGAAATTGTTTTTTCTCAACGTATATGGAGACGAATTATGAAGAAATATGGGTTCCGTCTGCGCCAATTTTTTCTGGCAGCTTCCCTTCCTCTTGCGCTGAGTACATTTCCCGCGTTTGCCGAAGACGGGGTGAGTGCAACTGAAATTCGTCTCGGTATGGCTAATGCGCAAACGGGGCCTGCTGCCGGGCTTGGTACCGGCATGAAGGCAGGCGCCTCGGCTTACTTCGCTCGCGTCAACGCGGCGGGTGGCGTCAACGGGCGCAAGATCGAACTGGTCGTCAAGGACGACGGCTATGAGCCTGCACGGACCGCCTCGGCGACGGAAGCACTGATCGGCACCGATAAGGTTTATGCACTGTTCGGTTATGTCGGCACGCCAACTTCCAGCGCCGCTGTACCGATTGCATCGAAGGCCCAAGTTCCCTACCTGTTCCCCT
>JAUPVD010000156.1 GCA_030917225.1 Pseudomonadota bacterium | reverse complement strand
GATAGCACCTCAGCCAGCGGCGACACCTCCAGCGGCAGCGGTGCGCCGTCTTCGTTCAGAAAACCCCAGTCACGGCCAAAGATCTGCTGGCCGACCATCGACTCGGCACCGCGCCCGAGGAGGTGCTGGGCGCGCGGATTGCAGGTCAGGATGGTACTGTCGGCCGAGAACATGATGACCCCTTCGGCCAGCGCGCTGACCACCGAGCGATAACTGGCCTCGCTCTGGCGCAGTCGGGCTTCGGCCTGACGCAGTGGCGACAGGTCGATATCGACGCAATACATCTCGCGCTGGCCGTCCGGCAGGTTGAGCATGGCATGGCTTGAGTAAACCGGGACCAGAGAACCGTCCTTGCGCAGCAAATCGAGTTCTCCCGCCGGGATGACCTCGCCCCTCTCCAGCCAGGCCGCATGCAGCGCGATCACATCGGCACGAACCGGCTCGGGAATGATCAGTTCTTCCAGCCGGCAACCCAGGGCTTCGGCTTCGCTATAGCCATAGAGTCTTGCGCTCGCGGCATTCCAGAACACCACCTTGCGGTTCTCGTCGTAACCCTGCACGGCGATGCCGGGAATGTCCTCGAAAAGAGAGCGGAAACGTCGCTCGCTATCGCGCAAGGCGTCCTCGGCCGCCCGTTTGGCCGTGACGTCCACCACGAAGGCAAGGACATGCGGCGCACCGTCGAAATCGATGATCTGCGATGAAATGCTGACGAAGCGTTCCTGGTGTGAACGATCAAACCAGCGAACGGAGTAATCGATCGCGCCGTTGTCGCGCTCCATGATCTCGACCCAGCGCTGGCGATCCGCTTCCTCCACCCACAAGCCGAGTTCCACTGAGCTTCGACCAAGCAGTTCCTCCCGCTGCCAGCCAAAATCGCGGGTGTATTTGTCATTCACGTCGACAAATACACCGTTGTCGACACGCGCGATCGAAGCCGCTACCGGACTCGCCTCGAAGGCCAATTCGAAGCGCCGGCGCATCGCATGCAGCTTTCCTTCCGCCTTTTCCTGGGCGGTGATATCCATCCAGATCAGTGCCAGATAGGGGCGTCCGTGGATGATCACTACCCGTGCGCTGACCCGGGTAACGCGAACCGAGCCATCCTTGCGCAAATGGTTCGTCTTGAAATCACCTTCGCCGTTGATCAGGATTTCTCCGACGCGTTCCCGCACCTGGTCGCGGGTCAGCGAAGCCTGAACATCGGCCAGCGTCAGTGCGGCAAATTCCTCGCGGCCATAGCCGAGACCAGTGCACGCTGCATCGTTGAACTCGACGAAAGAAAGGGTTTCTGTATCAACCAGAGAAATACCGTCCCGAGCCTGGCCAACAATGGCGCTGAACACCTCCTCCCGGTCACGCAAGGCAGCCGATTCGGTGTGCCGGACAACGGCTCCGGCCACGCGCTCGGCAATCGCTTCGACAAACGCACGTTCCTCCGCAGTGAAAGGAGTTTCTCCTGCCGGCAACCCCCCTTCGCGATAGGCAACGCACAGTTCGCCATTGCCGAAATCGGTCTCAAAGCTGACGCTGTGCAGCCACGGGCTTTGTTTCGCCTCGGCGGACCCGTATTGATCTCCGGCGAAGGAAATGCAGGCCAGCGCGGCTTCAGGCAGCCGCATGCCGCCGGGAACCAACCCGGCCACACGCCGGAGCATCGGCGGCAGAGACAGCTCATGCCGCTCGGTTTCGCGGAAGATGTCGTAGAGACAGGCCACTTCCTTGACCCGCTGTGCGAGGGCCTGCTGCACCCGGCGCGAGGCCGTGACATCGCGGCCGATGCCGAGCACGCCCACGAGATGGCCAGCGGCATCGAACATCGGCGTCTTGATCGTTTCAAGCAGTACCTGGCGCTGATCCGAGGCGAATGTCACCCACTCTTCATTGACCAGCGCATGCCCTGCGCCGATGGCCGCCTTGTCTCGTTCGCGGAAAAAATCGGCCTGCTCGACCGGGACGAAATCGTAATCGGTACGGCCGACAATTTCACGCTCCGGCGCACCAAAATAGCGCTCGAAGACGGGATTGCACGACAGGTAGACGCCCTCGGGATCCTTCAGCCAGACCAGATCAGGCAATGCGTCGACCAGTGCCTTGTGGCGTGCACGCTCTGCCTGCAAGGCTTCGTCGGCGGCTTTCTGCTGGCTGATGTCGATGACGGTTCCGGCTGCACGTACCGCACGGCCGTCCGCATCGCGAACCACGACCCGACCACGGAAACGGATCCAGATCCAGTCCTTCTGTACATGCCGGATCCGGCATTCCGCCTCGAAGATGCCGTCGGACTCATGGGCCCGGCGTACCGCATCGATGACCCGTGCATTGTCGTCAGCGTGAATCTGACCCCACCACGCCCCCCCATTTTTTGGCAGGGCGGCATCGGTACAGGCCAGCATCGTGGCGACCGAAGCGCTCCAGAGATAGCTGTCACGCACATAGTCGTATTCCCAGACGCCGACGCCAGTGGTTTCCAGCAGCATGACCAGGCGCCCTTCGAGGCCTGCCCGTTCTGCTTCAAGTACGTCGCGTTCGCGCCACGCGGCCTCGATGATCTCCAGCCCGAGGCGTTCAAGCAGGTGGTGCTGGCTGACCACCCCGGCGACGCGCCCCTCCATCCCGACAACCGCCATGTGTCGATAGCCGTGGCGATCCATCCGGCGCAAGGCCTCGACGACCGTGGCGCCGATGGCCACCGACTCGACCGGAGAACTCATCACATCGGCCAAGCGCAAAGCCGACGTATCGCTGCCGTCAGCCAGCAGACGGGGGATATCACGCTCGGTCAGAATGCCGACGGCAATATCGTCGTCAACTGCCAGGATGTAGTCGCAACCATCGGCCGCCATGCGCGCAATGACTTCTTCGAGCAATGATCCGGAGGATGCGATGAGCGGCTCGACGTCCATGACCGAGGCGAGGTCACGGCTGGTCCGGAAGACTTCGTTGCCAAGGTGCGAGCGGAAATCGGTCTCGCTGACGACGCCGAGGATTTCACCGCCCCCCCCGACTGCCACCAGATGGCGAACCTTGTGCTGCGCAAGCAGCGCATAGGCAGAGCGAATATCCAGTGCCGACGACGCAGTGACAACCGGCGTACTCATCAATTCGCAAACAGGGGTATCGGGCGCCACGCGGTCACGCACGTAACCAACCATGTTACGTTCAGTGATGATGCCATCGAGGCGCTCGCCCTGCCGGATCACCAGACAGGAAATCCGGCCGTCGGACATGCGCCGGGCCGCTTCAATGACCGTGGTCTCCGGCGCCACCCCCTGCACCCGGGGGCTCATCAGGTCGGCGAGGCGAAGATCAGCGATCGGCTTCATGCTGGCCTATTCTTCCTTGTAGCGGTCAGCAATGATGCAGAAGGTATCGAACTCGGCAAGAAAGACATCCACCACATCGGGGTCGAAGTGGCGGCCACGCCCTTCGACGATGATTTCCTTCGCCTGTGCGTAGGGCATCGGCGGCTTGTACACGCGGCGACTAATCAGTGCGTCGAAAACATCAGCCAAGGCCATCAGCCGGGCGGAAATCGGAATGGCATCGCCGGCAAGACCGTCCGGATAACCGCTGCCATCCCATTTTTCGTGGTGCCAGTGGGCAATTTCCTTGGCCAGGGTGAAGAACTCGACGGGACGTGGGGAATCGCGCTCGGCCCGCTCGATTGCCGTTGCGCCGATCGCCGAATGCGTCTTCATCATTTCCCACTCTTCCGGCGTCAGCTTGTCCGGTTTGAGCAGCACGTGATCGGGAATGCCGACCTTGCCGATATCGTGCAGGGGGGCCGACTTGGCGAGCAACTCGACGTTCTTGTCAGTCAAAAACCCGGAGAAGCGCGGGTGTTCGCGCAGGGCCAGCGCCAAAGTATGAACGTAGCCCTGGGTACGCAGCAGGTGGTTGCCGGTCTCGGGGTCACGCGTTTCGGCGAGGCGCGCCAAGGCCTGGATGCTGACATCCTGAATCAGCTGGTTGTCGCTCATCCGCCGCGCGACCTCGGCTTCAAGGAAGCGGTTCTGATCGCGCAGGATGTCGCGGGCCCGCTTCAGTTCAAGATGGGTCTTCACGCGAGCCAGCACAACAGCTGGCCGCAGCGGTTTGGTGATGTAGTCGACAGCACCGACGTCGAGCCCACGCTCTTCGTCTTCGGTGGCATCCATGGCAGTCACGAAGATCACCGGAATGTCACGCGTTAGCGGATCCTCATGCAAGCGCGAAAAGACTTCGAACCCGTTCATCTCCGGCATCATCACATCGAGCAGAATGAGGTCGGGCCGTGGCTGCGAGGCCGCCACCTGCAGCGCACGGCGACCACTGCTGGCGGCACGCACCAGATATTCGGGTTGCAGCAACTCGCCGAGAACTGTCAGGTTGTCGGGCGTATCGTCAACGACAAGGATGGTGGCACGGCTGTCGCCGGTCAGGAATGGGACGTCCATGCGAAAGGATTATCCATGGATGTACCGGAATATTCCATTCAAATTCCACCGTAATGGTAACCGCCTACCAGCCCCAGGTGGCTCCACCCCACCAACCACCTGGCCCCCAGCCCCCATAAGGCCGCGGCCCCCAGTAGGGTGGTGCCGGACAAACCGGCGTACGGGCACGCTCGGCCGCCAGCTGTTGCTCGGCGACCGCTTGCTGCGCGGCCAGCCGGCTATCGAAATCAATCCGCAACGCCAGCTCCTGGGCATCGAGCAAGGCATCCAGAATGGTCGGGGATACACCGCGTGCATGCAGATCGACAATATCGGCAGCCTTCAGTTTCAATCGCGCACCATCGCGCCGCCATGCCTCAACCACCTCTTCAGGAGATACACCGGCGCGCGCCAATGTCACGATGGCATCCTTGCTCAGATCCGATGCCCCCGAGGGCGCTATCGGCGCTACCGAAGCAGGCAAACGATCGATGCGGGGAGAGGCAGAAGGCTGCGGCCCGCTGGAACTGCAGGCCGCGATGAAAAACATCAAACTGCAAGCCAGCGCAGCAGGCCAATTCGGCCCGCCCACGCCCATCTGGACAATCACTTCGCAGTCAGGCGCTCGTACTGACCGACCACGACTTCCATCTCTTCTAGGATGCGTTCGCTGGTCGTCGCCACGTTGCTGGTCAACTGCTTCTTGTCGCCACCAGCCTTCTGATTCAGCGCGTTTTCAAAGAACAGCCACTGCTGCTGAACCAGACCCAGACCGTCCTTGATCTGCTGTGTATTGGCCGGGGCTGCCGAAAGTTCCTGATGACCCGCCGTGAAATCCTTGCGAGCTTTCTCCAACTCGGCCGCGCTATTGGCGTCGCCAACGCCCCAAGCGACGGCCTGATAAAACTTGGCCATGCGCTGTGACAGCATGCGCTGACGGCCAGAAATATTCACCAGCCGACCGGCGGTAGTGCCTGAATGCTTTTCCAGCTGCACCGTGCCCTGATGCGCCAGCACCAGTACCTGCTCGGAGAGCGCCAACACCTTCTTGCCACCTTCCGGATTGGGAGGCGCGCCGACCAGCGAATCCTTGTAGGCAATCCACGCGCCTTCCAGCTTCTGATAGGTATCCTTGATTTCAGGCGTCGGGGAATAGTTCTTCAACTCAACCAGCTGGCGATCGAATAGCGAGATGGAACTATCGAGCACACGCTTCGAGCGATCGACATCGACGCCAAGCCCGAGTTGAAAGTAGGTTTTTGCCATACGCTGCGAAAGCATGCGCTCGCGACCAGCCTTGTTGATCGCGGAATTGATGTCTGTGATCTGTGCCTGCGCCACGCCTGCAAACATCAGGGTGGCCACCAGAACCGCACGAAGGATACCTCCCGGGTTTGTATTCATTCGCTCCTCCTGTTCTTTTACATCCGACCGAAAATCGTATCGGAATTGTAGCCGAACGATTCTAGTTATTGCGAATTCTTCTCACTATGACTTAAGTCAAATACGACCTTCGTACTATTGCGTTCCGCCTACCGTCAAACCATCGATGCGCAACGTCGGCTGACCGACGCCGACCGGCACGCTCTGCCCCTCCTTGCCGCAGGTGCCGACCCCCGGATCGAGCTTCATGTCGTTGCCGATCATCTTCACCCTGGTCAGCGCATCGGGGCCATTGCCGATCAGTGTCGCGCCCTTGATCGCTGCCCCGATCTTGCCATTCTCGATGAGGTAGGCCTCACTCATCGAGAACACGAATTTGCCACTGGTGATGTCGACCTGGCCACCGCCGAAGTTGGCCGCATAGACCCCCTTCTTCACCGAACGGATGATCTCCTCGGGTTCGTGGTCACCGGCCAGCATGGTGGTGTTGGTCATGCGCGGCAGCGGCAGATGGGCGAAGGATTCACGGCGACCGTTGCCGGTCGGCGCCACGCCCATCAGACGGGCATTGAGACTGTCCTGCATGTAGCCCTTGAGGATGCCATCCTCGATCAGCACCGTGCGCTGCGTCGGGTTGCCTTCATCATCGATGTTGAGCGAGCCGCGGCGGTCGGGGATGGTGCCGTCGTCTACAACCGTCACCCCTTTGGCCGCCACCCGTGTTCCGATGCGCCCGGAGAAGGCCGAACTGCCCTTGCGGTTGAAATCGCCCTCCAGCCCGTGGCCGACCGCCTCGTGCAGCAGGATGCCGGGCCAGCCGGAACCGAGCACCACGGTCATCGTGCCGGCTGGTGCCGGACGCGCATCGAGGTTGGTCACCGCCTGATGCACGGCCTCCTTGGCATAGCGCTGCAGGATCTCGTCGCTGAAATAGCCATAGTCGAAACGGCCACCGCCGCCCGCCGAACCCTGTTCACGCTTGCCCTTGTCGTCGACGATGACGGTGATCGACACGCGCACCAGCGGGCGCACGTCGTCCGACAGCCGTCCGTCGCTGCCGGCAACGAGCACTACCTCGTATTC
>JAUPVD010000155.1 GCA_030917225.1 Pseudomonadota bacterium | reverse complement strand
CCTGGTCGACCCGTACACCGGCTCGAGCGCCGGCACGGTCCGCGTCGCCTGCTTCACCGAAACCGACTTCGGGGTCCGGCATCCCGAATCGTTCGCGGTGACGGTCGACGTCACGACCTGACAGGGGTAAAGCATGCGGGCCTCCGACCTCGCATGCATCGGGCCGCCTCAAATGCGGCGGCGTCGGTCCGACGGCCAGAACTTTGCTGGCCGCACCCGACGCACTCGAGTTTCAAGGTTTGGGGAAAGGAAGCGTGGCGGTCCCCAATGGCGGTTTTAGTCATCCGCCGATCTCAACCGCTGCGCATCGGGCCGTCTGTTCACGGCAGCGCCGGTCCCGACGGCCAGGAAATAGGGCCTGGCCGCACCCGGCGCAACTCTTTCAACCGATCACCTCGAGGACGTTCATGCGCAAGATCGACACAGTGACGGCCGGCTACGCTATCGCGAGCACACTCGTCATCATCATCGTGGCCTTGTGCGCCGTGTCGGCGCTGGCGCTGGCACTGTCGGCCTGACGAACCTCTAGGACGCCATCCACGTGGCGCCCTCGAACCTGGGCAGCGGTGGCCGCACCTGCCACTCGCCCCGATGGCCGCAGACGCGACACAACGGCCTGCAATCGCTTATAGGCCGATCACCGAGGCCCAGTGCAACGATGCCGGCCAGGTCAGTGGATGCCCACCGCCGACAGCCTGGGCAGTAACAGGCCAGGTCGTGGCGATGCTCGAGTAAGGCGCGGAAGGTGTCGAGGCGGATCATGTGCAAATCATGCTCCGGCGCCTGCCGGCCGGGCCATCGCATTTCTGGCGGGATCGTCTAGAAATGAAAAGGGCCGCCCGAAGGCGGCCCCTGAAACGTAGTCGTCAACCGTCTAGGCTGCGCGCTGCTGTTCCTGCGCCGACGCTATAGCCGCATCCACCGCACTATGCGCGTCGCACAAACGCTCGATGACGTACTGGTGAACCAGATACTCACCAAAATCGATTTGCGCCGTGATCTCGTCCGTGTAGGTCGTCTCGCGCTGGCGCTCGACCCCCAGGCTTAAGAACCGCAGCATCGCGATGCAGTGGTTCAGGTCGTCGCTAGCCCCGACCAGGCTGTCATGCTTCGCGGTGGGAAGGGTCGTCACTGTAGAATCGCTGGTAGCCATGATGCACCTCCTAGTGCGTTGTGGTCAGGCACCCGGCGGCGATCCACCGCCGCCGCGGTGCCGCTTCATTTCGGCCGCTTGGCCGGCTTCAACTTCCGATGCTTGGTCAGCAGGTCGTCCACCGCTTCACGTAGCAGGACGGCCTTCGGGATACGTGTCTCTGCCGACAGCGCGGCCAGTAACTCAGCCTTGTCGGGCTCGAGGTAGAGGGGCTGGGCGTGAAGCTTGCGTGGTGCCATGACCCGACTGTGCGTGAATACTCACGAACATTCAAGCGGCGCCGCTGGATCACGTCAAAGACGCGGTGCCACCCGCCTGCCACGGACCCCGGATGATGCGGTGCCGCAGAACGCCGGCCAGGCTCATGGCGTGACCCTGCAGAAAGTGACACCTAAAGTGACACCTACAACGAAAAAGCCGGAAGCATTGTTCGTGCTTTCCGGCTCTAAGTGACTGATTTATCTGGTGGGCGCGACAGGGATCGAACCTGTGACCCCTTCCATGTCAACTAAGTTTTCCCTTCCATTTCCTTCCGCAATCTACCGAGAGTTAGCCATCACGATATGCTTGTTTTTAAGGCGTTTCGTTCACTTTTGACGTACACAACCCGGAAGGTTGCGGAAGTCGAAAGAAAAGCGCAAAGTGACACCTAAGTGACACCCAGCGGAATAAACCGAAAGTGTCACCCGGAATTGAAGGGTCACACAGCCAGATTAATTCAAGGGTGTCACCCAACGCTCAAGGGGTCACACGATGCCGCACCTCACCACGGAATCCATCCGCCGCCACAAGGCTCCGTCAGAGCGCGTGACACGCGCCGACTCGCACACCCGCGGCCTGTACCTGGTGCTTGAACCGACCGGCACCAAGCGGTTCCTGCTTCGCTACAAAGTGGATGGCAAGACTTACCGCCATGCGCTCGGCATTTTCGGCGAGGCCGGCGACGTAGGACGCATCACGCTCGACCAGGCCCGCACACTGGTCAACGACTGGCGGGACCGAATCAAGAACGGCGAGTATCCGCACGCCGTCCAGCAACTCGAGCGCCAGCAGCACGACGCTGATCGCCTGGCCCGCGCCGCCGCCCCGACCGTGGCCGACCTCGCCGACAGGTTCAAGACGAAGTACCTCGACAAGCAGACGCGCCGCGCCGATGCCCGGATGATCACGTTCAACAAGCACGTGATCCCCCAGCTCGGCACCATGAAGATCGCGGCCGTAAGGCGCGCCCACCTGAATGCCCTGCTCGATGACGTGACGGACCAGGGACATGGTGTGGCCGCCTACGGGCTCGCCCGCCTGCTCGGCCAAATGTTCCGGTTCGCCGTCGACGAGGAAATGCTCGAGGCCACACCCGCTGAACGCCTCAAGAAGGGCACCCCCGCCGCAGAGCGTGACCGTGTGCTGTCGGAGGACGAACTGCGCAAGCTGTGGATCGCCCTGGACACCGGCAAGCTGCCCATGACGGCCACGATCCGCCTCGGCTTGCGCGTCCTGCTGTTGACCGGCGCCCGCGCTGGCGAACTGTGCGCCGCCCGGTGGGACGACTTCCGCCTCGATGGCGATATGCCGCAGTGGACGATTCCCAAGACGGTGAGCAAGAACGGCATCGCCCACGCCATCCCACTGGGACCGACCGCCCTCACCCTGCTGGGCGACCTCCACAAGATGACCGGCGACACCGAATACGTCATGCCGGCCGGCGACAAGCTCATGGCGTCGAAGCGGACCAAGCCCCGGAAGCGCCCACCGACTGCACACCTGGATTCCCACGCCATCGCCGTGGCCCTGCGCCGCTGTCACAAGCACGGCAAGATTCCCGACGTCGCACCATTCAGCGCCCACGACCTCCGCCGCACCATGCGCACCGGCCTTGTGCGTCTGGGCATCTCCACGGAACTGGCCGAACGCGTCATCGGCCACAAGCCGCGGAGCGCACTCGTCAGGACGTATGACCTCTATGACCGGCTGCCCGAGCGTCGGCGCGCCCTGATCGACTGGGATCGTGAAGTGCAGCGGATCATCGCCGGCAAGAGCAACGTCACAAAAGTTGCGCGAAAAGCGGCTTTGTAACTAGTAGAAAAATACCAGAGTACGATTTTCGACGGTTACATCGCTAAGGCTAGTTGACTGATTGCCTTGCATTTTTTCGGCTTATCTGGACGAATGCGCTAGATACGCTCAAAAACACCTAGAAATTCGTGTCTAGACTTTTCCCCATGTTCCGCTGATTGCGGCATGGAGAAAGAAAATGCGAAACGATCCGTTGAAAGACGACCCGTGGCTCCTCAAGCCGGCGGTCGCACAGGCATTCGGAGGCGTCACCACGCGCTCGGTTGACAACTGGGTCAAGTCCGGCCGCCTTCCGCCGCCTGATCGCCTTCCCAATGGCCGGCCAGCCTGGCGCGAGAGCGTCATCCGCAACGCCGTGAAGTCCGCCACCTAACCCATCACGGCCCCATCGCGCCGACCGGGCAAAAACAAGCCCCGGCAGCGTGAACCACCGGGGCTAAAGGACAATCACATGGGCAAGTCTACATCAAGAAAGCCGAAGCGCGCCGCGCCTCGCTGCCTCTGTTGCGGAAGGATCATCAAGTCGAAGGAGGCCATCGCCGCGGGAGTCGGATCACACTGTGCGCTGGTGCTTTTGGCGGCGCGGCGATGAGCGCCGCAGTCCTTCTTGATCGTCT
>JAUPVD010000154.1 GCA_030917225.1 Pseudomonadota bacterium | reverse complement strand
AGGGTACCCAGCTTGGCGGAGCTCAAACCGACAAAGCTCTGGCGGCTGTTCGAACCCGAACCACCGGCGCCCGAGGTTTGCGGAGCAGCGCCAACACCGCTGTTTTCATCCGGAGCGATGTAGTATTCCAGCGTGAAGATTGCCTTCAGGCCGTTGCCCAGACCCTCTTCGCCCTTGAAGCCGATGCGCGAACCACCCCAGATACCGGAGTCGATACCGTTGTAGTTGGCGCTACCCGTGTTGGCCTTGGCACCGTTTGCGCCCGAGCGCGTGCCCGATGAAGTAACGAGGCCGAGGTCGGCAACGCCGTAGATGGTGACGTTCGACTGGGCGAAAGCAGCGCCCGAAACCAGACCGGCAACTGCCAGTGCGATTACTTTCTTTTGCATTGTGAATCTCCTCTAGGTTTGAGATCGGCAGTCCGGCGAACCGTGCTACCAAGCTTTACCTCTCGGATACGAGAAGTTGAACGGATTGTGGCAAACGGGAAGGGGCGGGGCAACCTTGTCGGCACTATTCCGGCCAAGATTCACCCCAGTTGTTGCACGGACGCAACAGCCGCCGGAAATCAGCCGGAAAACAAGGCAGCAAGCGCCTCGCCGGGTTCCGCAGCACGCATGAAAGCCTCCCCTACCAGAAAAGCATTAACCTTGTTTTGTCTCATCAACGAGACATCGGCCGAAGCCAAAATGCCACTTTCGGTCACCACCAGTTTTTCGGCCGGGATTCGATCAAGCAGATCGAGCGTGTTCTGTAAGCTGACCTCGAAGGTCCGCAGGTTGCGATTATTGATGCCAACCAGCGGCGTTCTGAGTTGCAGCGCCAGATCAAGCTCCTTGCCGTCATGCACTTCGACCAGTACCGACATGCCCAGCGAGAGGGCGATAGCTTCGAACTCCTGCATCTGCGGGAGCGAAAGTGCCGAGACGATGAGCAGGATGGCATCTGCACCCACGGCTCTGGCTTCGAACACCTGATACGGATCGACGAGGAAGTCCTTGCGCAGCACCGGCAGGGCGCAAGCCGCACGGGCGGCCTGAAGGTATTCCGTCGCCCCTTGGAAATACTGGCGGTCCGTGAGTACAGACAGGCAGGCAGCGCCATGTTGCTCATAGCTCGCCGCGATCTCCGCCGGGCGGAAGTCGGCGCGCAGCACGCCCTTGGACGGGCTGGCCTTCTTGATTTCGGCAATGACTGCCGGCTTGCCGGCCGCAACCCTGGCCTGCAGCGCCCCGGCAAAATCGCGCGGCACGGGCTGCGCCTCGGCTTCAGCGCGAACGACCGCCAGTGATTTGACGGTGCTGGCCGCCGCCACTTCCTCAGCCTTGGTGGCGAGGATTTTCTTCAGGATGTCGCTCATGCCGGCTGCTTCGTGTACTTTTTTGTGAATTCGACAAAGGCATCGACCTTCGCACGCGCCGCGCCGGAGACAATCGCCTCGCGCGCCTTGAGGATGCCATCGCCGATACTGTCGGCGAGATTGGACACATAGAGTGCCGCACCGGCATTCAGACAGACCACTTCGCGCGCCGCGCCCGGCTTGTTGTCCAGCACACTGAGCAGCATCGCTTTCGACTCCTCGGCATTGCCCACGCGCAAATGGCGTACCGACTGCATCTGCAGGCCAAAATCCTCCGGGTGCACCTCGTATTCGAGGACCTCGCCATTCTTCAGCTCGCCGATCAGAGTCGCAGCGCCGAGCGAGATTTCATCCAGGTTGTCCTTGCCGTGCACCACCAGCACGCGCTCAGCGCCGAGGCGCTGCATGACGCGCACCTGGATGCCGACGAGATCGGGATGGAACACGCCCATCAGCGTGTTCGGCGCACTGGCCGGATTGGTCAGCGGGCCGAGAATGTTGAAGATGGTGCGCACCCCCATTTCGCGGCGCACCGGCGCCACGTGCTTCATGGCACTGTGGTGGTTCGGCGCGAACATGAAGCCGATGCCGGTGGCCTCTATGCATTCAGCGACCTGTTCCGGCGACAGGTTGATGTTGGCGCCCAGCGCTTCCAGCACGTCGGCACTACCCGAACTCGAGGAAACACTGCGACCGCCATGCTTGGCGACCTTCGCTCCCGCAGCCGCAGCGACGAAGATCGAAGTCGTCGAGATATTGAAGGTGTGCGCCGAATCGCCGCCGGTACCGACGATATCGACGAAATGGCGGTTGTACGGAAGCTTCACCGGCGTAGACAGCTCGCGCATGACACTGGCGGCTGCGGCGATCTCGCCGATCGTTTCCTTCTTGACGCGCAGCCCGGTGAGGATGGCCGCGACCATCACCGGCGATACTTCACCGCCCATGATCTGGCGCATCAGCGACACCATCTCGTCGTGGAAGATCTCGCGATGCTCGATGACGCGCTGCAGGGCCTCTTGCGGCTTGAACGGTTGGCTCATCGGGCATGCTCCTTGAGGAAATTGTTCAAGAGGTCGTGACCGCGCTCGGTCAGGATCGATTCGGGATGGAACTGTACGCCCTCAACGGCCAGCGCCTTGTGGCGCACGCCCATGATCTCGCCGTCGTCGGTCCAGGCGGTGATGTCGAGGCAATCCGGCAACGACTCGCGCTCGATCGCCAGCGAGTGGTAGCGGGTGCAGGTCAGCGGGTTGGGCAAGCCCTTGAACACACCGACGTCTTTGTGATGAACCGGCGACACCTTGCCGTGCATCAGTTGCTTGGCGTGCACGATGCGCCCACCGAAAGCTTCGCCGATGGACTGGTGGCCCAGGCAGACACCGAGCAACGGAATCTTGCCGGCGAACTCGCGGATCGCCGCCAATGAGATGCCCGCCTGCGCCGGCGCACAGGGGCCGGGGGAGATCACCAGATATTCGGGTTTCAGGCGAGCGATCTCGGCCAGCGAAATCGCGTCGTTGCGAAATACTTTCACGTCCTGCCCGAGCTCACCGAAATACTGGACGATGTTGTAGGTGAAGGAGTCGTAGTTGTCGATCATCAGCAGCATGGCGCGTCCTCTCTGCTCACTCGGTCCGGGTATCGAGGCCGTGTTCGGCCATTTCCGCCGCGCGCAGGATGGCGCGGGCCTTGCTCTGGGTTTCGGTCCATTCGGCATTGGCGTCGGAGTCGGCAACGATTCCGGCGCCGGCCTGCACGTGCATCTGGCCGTCCTTCAGTACGGCCGTGCGGATGGCGATGCACAGGTCCATATCGCCGTTGAAGCCAAGGTAACCGATGGCGCCGCCGTAGATACCGCGCTTGACCGGCTCCAACTCGTCGATGATTTCCATCGCCCGCACCTTGGGCGCACCGGAGAGCGTGCCGGCCGGCATCGTCGCCTTGAGCACATCGAGCGCGTTCAGCCCCTGCTGCAGCTTGCCTTCAACGTTGGAGACGATGTGCATCACGTGCGAGTAGCGCTCGATCATCATGTTCTCGGTGACTTTCACCGAACCAGTCTGGGCCACGCGACCGACGTCGTTGCGGCCGAGGTCCAGGAGCTGCACATGCTCGGCACGCTCCTTCTGGTCGGCCAGCAACTCGACGGCCAGCGCTGCATCCTCTTCGTGCGAGGCGCCACGGCGGCGGGTGCCGGCGATCGGGCGCACCGTCACCATGCCCGTAGTTTCGTTGGCTACATTCTCATGCTCCAGGCGCACCAGAATTTCCGGTGAGGCGCCGACGATGTGGAAATCGTCGCAGTCGAAGTAGAACATGTAGGGCGACGGGTTGAGCGTGCGCAGCGCGCGATAGAGCGCCATCGGGCTAGCGGTAAACGGCTTGGTCATGCGCTGCGACAGCACCACCTGCATGATGTCGCCGTCCTTGATGTATTGCTTGGCCCGGCCCACTGCCTTCTTAAAGGCTGCCTCGCCGAAGACCGAAACCGCCGGCTGCGAGGGCGTCGAAGATTCCGCCGGAATCTTCACCGGCGCACGCAGCTTGGCCAGCAACTCCTTCAGCCTTGCCTGCGCCTTCTGGTAGGCGCTGGGAACCCCAGGCTCGGCATAGACGACCAGCGTCAGCTTGCCGGAGAGGTTATCGACCACCGCCAGCTCTTCCGACAGGAACAGCAGGATGTCCGGCGTACCGAGGTCGCCCGGCTTCTGCGTGCGCGTCAGCTTGGTTTCTACATAGCGCACCGTGTCGTAGCCGAAGGCGCCAACCAGTCCACCGCAGAAGCGCGGCAGGTTGGACGACGGCGCGGCACGGAAGCGCGTCATGTACTTCTCGATGAACTCGAGCGGATTGGTGTCGTCCTCGCGCTCGGAGATGCGCTGGCCGGTCAGCACCAACACCTGGTGGCCATAGACGGCAATGCGCGTCTGGGCGGAGATGCCGATGAAGGAGTAGCGGCCGAAGCGTTCGCCGCCCTGCACCGATTCCAGCAGGTAGGAATACGGGGTGTCGGCGAGCTTCAGGTAGATGGAAAGCGGGGTGTCGAGATCGGCAAAGGTCTCGAGCGTGACGGGGATACGGTTGTAGCCCTGCGCGGCAAGCGCGTTGAATTCGGTTTCGGTCATGATGCCCTCAAGCGAGAATTTTCGTTATTCGTTCCGGGGATTAAGTGTTCTTGTCCGCCCCCGGTGACGGACGGAGTGGTCAGTGTTGGCGCGAGCGCCACCACTCGCGGCGCCAGGCGCCGGAGCACGATTCCGTCCGGAGAGTCCGAATAGCAAAAAACTTGCGGGTCACGATGTGTGGAGGCTTGTCTTGTTGATGTCGGCCACGCGGCGCGCGGCTTCGAGCAGAGTGGATACTAGCGCATCGCAGTTGGCCGTGTCCACCGGCCCTGCCTCGGTGTAACCGTAAGGCACGGCAAAGGCGAGGCAGCCCGCAGCCCGTGCGGCCAGCAGATCGTTGTCCGAGTCGCCGATGTGCAGGTTTTCCTCCGGGCGGACGCCGAGAAGGGTGCAGGCATGCAGGATGGGTTCCGGATGCGGCTTCTTGTTGGCCGTGGTGTCGCCGGATACCGATACAACAAAAAAGTCGGACAGCCCTGCCCGCTCGAGCAGCGGCCCGGTAAATGCAGTCGGCTTGTTGGTGACCACCCCCAAGGGCAGGCCAAGGGAACGAAAGGCTTCAAGCCCTTCGCGTACGCCGGCATATTCGGCTGCAGCACGGCCATTGAACGCAGTGTAATGGCGGCGGAAAGAGGCTATTCCAAGCGCCAGAAGCACAGCGTTCGGCCGGCCAGCGGGCGTCGTCAGACAGCGCTCGACCAGAACAGCCATGCCCTTGCCGACAAATCGACGAACTTTTTCAACGCCATGCGGCGGATAGCCCAGCTCGATCATCATCGCATCGCAGGCTGCGGCGAGATCGGCGATGGTATCGAGCAGCGTGCCGTCGAGGTCGAAGGTGACTGAGCGGATTTGCATTTTCAGGGTAGCCTCGCCCTTCGATACGCCCACTTCGTGGGCTACTCAGGACGAACGGACAAAGGGACGATCAGACTTTCGCCAATTCCGCGCGCAAAGCTGCAATCACCGAGTTGTAGCGATTCGGGTCCGCGTCCTTGCCCGCCCCATAGACCGCCGAGCCGGCGACGAAGGCATCGGCGCCGGCTCGGGCGATCTCGGCGATGTTATCGACCTTGACGCCGCCATCGACCTCCAGCCGAATGCGACGGCCGGTGCGTTCAGTGTAGGCGTCGATCTTCGCCCGCGCGGCCTTGAGTTTATCGAGCGTCGCCGGGATGAAGGACTGCCCGCCGAAGCCAGGGTTGACGCTCATCAGCAGCACCACGTCGAGCTTGTCCATGACCCAGTCCATGTAGTCGAGCGGCGTCGCCGGGTTGAAGACGAGCCCGGCTTGGCAGCCGCTGTCGCGAATCAGCCCTAGCGTGCGGTCGACATGCTCCGAACCTTCCGGGTGAAAGGTGATGATGTTGGCGCCGGCCTTGGCGAAATCCGGCACGATGCGATCGACCGGCTTGACCATCAGATGCACGTCGATCGGTGCCTGCGTCAGCGGCCGGATCGCCTCGCAGACTAGCGGGCCGATGGTCGGATTCGGCACATAGTGGTTGTCCATCACGTCGAAATGGATCCAGTCGGCACCGGAGGCGATGACGTTCTGCACTTCCTCGCCGAGCTTGGCGAAGTTGGCCGAGAGGATGCTGGGGGCGATGACATGCATGGCGGCGGACCCGTGCGAGGAGAGAAAATGCGATTCTACCAAGAACCCGGCAAGCGCCCGCTTGTCTTACTCCAGCATTTCATGTGCAATGATCGGCATAACGCCAACAAGACAGCCCTACGACCCCCTGCCCCGACAATGAGCAACGAGAAAAAATACGATATCGCAGTCACCTCGGCCCCTGAATTCATCGCC
>JAUPVD010000153.1 GCA_030917225.1 Pseudomonadota bacterium | reverse complement strand
GTTGGTCGACGCCATCGGTGGTGCTCCGGAAGAGCAGGAGGGGGACGTTGGCGCGGCGGACTGGTCTGCCGTTCGGCGAATTCTGGGTGAACTCGATCTGCTGCTCGCCGCTGACAACATGGCTGCGAACGGCTTCTGCCGTGAGAACCTGCAGCCTCTACGCGCCGCCTTCGGCGACGGTGCCGACCGTCTTCAGCGGGAGCTTGCTGCCTTCGATTATGAGCTGGCGCGAACGACACTGGCTACGATGCAGGTCATCATCCCGCAGCAGTAATGAAAAACCCCGCCGGAGCGGGGTTGTCGGGAGTGTATCGGATCAGAACTTGATGTTCAGACCGGTATAAAGTGAGCGGCCCATGCCAGGGACGGCAGTGCCCCAGCCAAACATTCCATCCGTCGTTGCAGGATTGAGTGACATGGTCCGGCCCTGACCTGTGTAGGCGCCGCCGAGCGGCAGGTCATATTCGCGGTCGAACAGGTTCTCGATGCCGAAGTCGACGCGAACGTTTTTCCAGGAGTAGCTGGAGCGCAGATTAACGAGGCTGTAGCCGCTGGTCTTGATCTCGTTGCGTGCGTCGGAAACGTTGTCCTTGTCCTTGACCATCACCAGCTCTGCAGCACTGTCCCAGCCGCCGGTCTTGTGCGTCAATGCCAACTTGGCGTTGAGTGGCATGATGTTGTAGAGATCGTCACCGGTGTCGCGATTGCGACCGTTGGTGTAGTTGAGTAGCCCCTTCATGCCCCACTCGCCAAAATTGTTCTTGCCGAGCGGCATCTTCCCCGACAGGTCGAGACCGTAGATGCGCGCAGTGTGGTTGGCGTACTGCAACACGACAAACTGATTGGTGGTTGTGGTGTTGGCTGCCGTGCAAGCTGAGCCGGAACGGCAACGGACTGCGTCAATGTAGTCTGTAACGTGCGAATAGTAGGGGGTCGCCTTGAATTCCCATTCCCGGTTGGGGGCGTGGAAGTCAAAGGTGGTCGAGACGGTGTGCGCTTTTTCCGGCTTGAGATCAATATTGCCGATGTAGCCGTTGCCGTCACCGACGAAGTTGTTCATCACTGCCGCCATTGACCAGGTCGACCAGGTGTAACGTTCGTAGAGGTTTGGAGAACGCACCTTGCGGGCGAAGCCGAATTCGATGTCTTGCGTGGCATCGGCCGTGTAGCGGGCCAGAGCGGCCATGTCCCAGTTGTTGTCACTTCGCTCATGGTTGCGGGCGTTAAAGGCATTGGCGTCGGCGAACTGATTTCCCATGGCCGCCACAGCTGTGCTGTATCCGTGCACATCATCTGCATCCGTCTTGACGTGCTCATAGCGTAGGCCGAGCGAAGTCATCCATTTCTCGCTGATTGTCGATTCCCATTCACCGAAGAGTGCCGTCCGGTCGCGTTTGCCGTTCTTGATGTTTTCGAAAATACCGGGCCACATGCCGCCGCCGGAGGGCGGCCACCAGTCGTCAAGGCGGTAGTGTTGATATTCCGCGCCGACGCGCAGCAAATCCTGTATGCCGAGTGCGATGTCGGCTTTCAGCGTCAAGCCGCTATTCCGACTCTCGGTCTCCATCGGCATGCCTGCAGCGCAAGTGGGGGCAGAGCCACTGATCGGAGAACAGGGGATGCCATTGATGCCTGAGTTGGAGGCGGTTCCGTACCAGAACCGCTTGTCGTCGCCGAAGTCCATCTTGTGCTCGACCTTCTCGTGATACGCCCGTGCCTCAAGCGCGCCCCAGTCGTACTTGCCGAGGTAGCGCAGGTTGAAGCGCAGTTGGTCGTTGTCGGTCATGTCCATGCGCTGGTTCGGGTAGTTCTGGAACGGCAGGTCCTGGAAACCGATCTTGGCTTCGACCAGATGGTTGCCACCCTTCATCGCCAGGCCAAGCGTGTGGTTGCGCGTTTCATAGGCTGTCGAACCGACCTCGTCACGGTCGAGCGTGTGGCCGGGAACACCGGTTGCCGTGTAGCTCTTGAAATTGCCGCCAGCCTTGTAGTTGCCGGATTGAGCTGTCGCGCCGGTGTACGTCAGGCTGAGGCTTTCATTGGCAACGGTGGCATTGACGTTGCCGCCATAGGCGTTGCCATTGCTGCGGTAGAAGGCACCCGCTTCGCCGGTAAACAGGGGGTCTTGGCCCGGGGCTGCGAAAACTGGCTCTTTCGTTTTGGCGATGATGGTGCCGGCGATGCTGTCGCCACCGGCGCTGACCGGTGAAATGCCGGCATAGACCTTGAGCGATTCGATGGCGCTCGGATCGATGTAGGACAGTGGCGGGTTCATGTGATTCGGGCAGGAGGCGATCAAATCCATGCCATCGACCTTGGTGCGTACGCGGTCGCCGGCCATGCCGTTGATGACCGGCAGGCTGGACGTGCCGCCCGCGCCTTGCAGGTTGACGCCGGGGATGTCGCTGAGCAGGCTGGCAGTATCGCTGGTGCCGGCGCGTAGTGGAGAAAGCGCGCTGTTGTCGAGCTTTCCGGCAGGGGCCGGGGCCGGCTCGATACGTGAGCCGCTGACGATGATTTCATCGAGTGTTTGCGTTGTGGTATTGCCCGTTTGGGCGCTGGCGTGTTGCCAAACGGCAGATAAGGCAAACGTGACCGCGAGCGCGATCGGCTTCCTGTTGAACAGCATGAAACTCTCCCTGATTTATCGGACTGCGATTTGGGCAGGGAGTCTACGGAGGGATGCTGCAATGCGGAATGTGGCAAATCGCCGCGCGGCAGATTGTCGCAGGGTTCAGAACAGGCCGAGTTGCTGGTCGTCCCGGCGTTTTTCGCCTGCGGGCGAAATGAAGCGGGTGCTATCGAGTGGCGGCATTCCGGGGAAGCCGAGGCGGCGCAGGTGCAGTGAGAAGCGCTGTTGCAGCAGGTCGGCGAAGTGGCCGAGGCCGTGCATGCGGTTGGCGAAGCTGGCGTCGTTGGCCTTGCCGCCGCGCATGTCGTAGAGGATGGCCATGACGCGCGCGGCTTTCTCCGGGGCGTGCCATGCCAGCCAGCGTTCGAACAGGGGGTGCAGTTCGCGCGGCAGGCGCAGCACGCTGTAGCTGGCGCCGAGGGCGCCTGCTTCGCGAGCTTCGGTCAGTAGTTTTTCAAGCTCATGATCGGTGAGGCCGGGAATCACCGGCGAGACCATGACATTGACCGGGATGCCGGCGTCGCTCAGCCGGCGGATCGTTTCCAGCCGGGCGTGCGGTGCTGACGCCCGGGGTTCAAGCCGGCGTGCCAGTTCTCCATCGAGCGTCGTCAGTGAAATGGCGGCATGGACCAGCTTCTCCTTCGCCATGGCGGCAAGCAGATCGATGTCGCGCTCGACCAGCGCCGATTTGGTGATCAGCATCACCGGGTGCTTCATGTCGTGCAGCACTTCGAGCACGCCGCGGGTGATGCGCAGGCGGCGTTCAATCGGTTGCCAGGCATCGGTATTGGTGCCCAGGGCCAGTGGCTTGCAGACGTAGCCGGGTTTGCCCAGTTCTCGTTTCAGCAGCCGGGCGGCATCGGGCTTGTAATAGAGCTTGGTTTCGAAATCGAGTCCCGGCGAGTGGCCGAGAAAGGCGTGGCTGGGGCGGGCGTAGCAGTAGATGCAGCCGTGCTCGCAGCCGCGGTAGGGGTTCAGCGACTGGTCGAAGGGCAGGTCGGGGGAATCGTTGTGGCTGATGACCGTCTTGGCGCTGTCGACGAAAACTTCGGTCGCCGGTGCTTCCGCCTGCTCCAGGCTCCAGCCGTCATCGGTGGCACTGCGCGCCCAGGCGACGAAGCGCGAACCCGGGTTGGCCGGCGCACCACGACCTTTGTGGGGCTGCGCCGGCAGGCTGTCGTCGCGGTCCGGAAGGAGATCCGGTTCCATGGTTTCCGGTGGCAAAATCGGCGGTCTCGGTGGCAAGGTGGCAGATGCGCCTGATCCAGCGATTCTACGCCACTGGCACGCTTTTCCGCAGCGCACAATGTTTCTTGTAGAATCATCCCCCTTCATCAATTTCGCTGTCGATTCAGAGGTTGTGCCATGACGCCGCAAACAAAGCCGAACACGGACGATGTCCGCATCAAGGAAATCAAGGAACTGGTGCCGCCGGCCCATGTCTTCCGCGAGTATCCCGTCTCCAGCCGTGCTGCACAGACGACCTACAACGCCCGTCAGGCCATCCACCGCGTGCTGCATGGCGCCGACGACCGTCTGCTGGTGGTGGTCGGGCCATGTTCGATCCATGATTTCGAGGCGGCCATGGAATACGCCCAGCGTCTGGAAAAGCAGATGCTGCATTACGCCGACGACCTGATCATCGTCATGCGCGTCTATTTCGAGAAGCCGCGCACCACCGTTGGCTGGAAGGGACTGATCAACGATCCGCGCCTCGACGGATCTTTCCGCATCAATGAAGGCGTCCGCCTGGCGCGCAAGCTGCTGCTCGAAATCAACGACCTCGGCCTGCCCTGTGCCACCGAGTTCCTCGATACCATCACGCCGCAATACACGGCCGACCTGATTTCCTGGGGCGCCATCGGCGCCCGCACCACCGAGTCGCAGGTGCACCGCGAACTGGCTTCCGGCCTGTCGTGCCCGGTTGGCTTCAAGAACGGCACTGACGGCAACGTGCGCATCGCCGTCGATGCCATCCGTGCCGCCAGCGCCCCGCACCATTTCCTGTCGGTGACCAAGGGCGGCCACTCGGCGATTGTGTCAACGTCGGGTAACGAGGATTGCCACGTTATCCTGCGCGGTGGCAAGGAGCCGAACTACGACGCGGCCAGTGTCGATAAGTGCTGTCAGGACATTGCCGCTGCCGGCCTCGCTGCACGAGTGATGGTCGATTTTTCGCACGCCAACAGCAGCAAGAAATGCGAGCGCCAGATCGAAGTGGCCAAGGATGTCGCCGGACAGGTCGCCGGCGGCGACGAGCGCATCATCGGCGTCATGGTCGAGTCGCATATCAATGCCGGTCGTCAGGACCTTTCGCCGGACAAGCCGCTCGAATACGGCAAGAGCATTACCGATGCCTGCATCGGCTGGGACGATACGCTGACGGTGTTGGAAACTCTGGCGCAGGGCGTGCGTCAGCGTCGACTCGTCGAAGCGACTGTCTGAGAGATCATGGCCACGCGGCCGACGCTATTACAACCTGCCGATGTCTGGAAGGTCCTGATTCTAGGCTGAACGTCAGGCACCCCGCTTCTTCACAACAATCAGGCTTGTTGCTCAGGCGTTCTTCCGCTGCACCCAGAGTACGTCACCGCGTCCGCCAGCGCAGTTGAGATGGCGACCGAGGACGAAAAGCAGGTCTGACAGGCGGTTGAGGTAGCGGCGCAGATTGTCGGCAACGGGTTCGCTGGCTGCCAGCCGGACGACGCTCCGTTCGGCGCGCCGGGCAACGGTACGTGCCAGATGGGCGAGCGCCGCCGGACGTGTGCCGCCAGGCAGGATGAACTCTTTCAGCCGCGACAGATCGGCATTGAAATCCTCAACCTGCTGCTCAAGGCGCAGCACGTGGGTTTCGGTCACCATGGTCATGCCCGGGCAGCAGAGTTCGCCGCCGAGGTCGAAAAGATCATTCTGGATACCCAGCAGCACCTCGCTGACACTTTCGGGAAGTGCTTCGGCAAGCAGGACGCCGAGCATCGAGTTCAGTTCATCGACTTCGCCCATGGCGTCGATGCGCAGGCTGTCCTTGCCGACGCGCGAGCCATCGCCGAGACCTGTGGTGCCGGCGTCGCCGGTGCGGGTGACGATTTTCGAGAGGCGATTGCCCATATGGCGGATTCCTTGAGTGAACGGCGGCAATTATAACTGGCGTAGTTCCCCCTCCCGCGTTCCCGTGGGCGTGTTTTCGATCCCCAAGCCGGGCAAATGGCTCGGAAAAAGAGCTGGCCGGGCCACGGTTGCGCCATCGGACAGTGGATTAGTACGAAGGCATTCACGCGACTTCACATTCCGGAACTCTCAGCGTATGATCTGACACTATTGTCTGACAACCTGATTTGTATGCCACTCGAAACCCTCAGCCGTATCCATCGTCCGCCCCGCCTCAGTGAAGAGGTGTCTGCAGAGCTCGAGGCCCGCATCCATCGCGGTGACTACGGCCCGGGGGCGCAATTGCCGACCGAAAAAGTACTGGCCGAGACCTTTGGTGTCAGCCGTGCTGTCGTGCGCGAGGCCATCGCCCGCCTGAAGGCCGACGGGATGATCGAAACCCGGCAAGGCTCCGGTGCATTTGTTTCGGATAACCCGAAGAGCCTGAATTTCCGTCTGTCGGTCAATAACGACGATGCGTTGCTGCATATCTTCGAGTTGCGCACGATGATCGAAGCTACTGTTGCCGAACTGGCGGCGCGTCGGCGCACCGACGCGGATGTTGTCACCATGCGTGACTGCTTGCAGCGCATGGAAGAAGCGCTTGCTGCCGAAACCGATGGATCGGAGGCTGACGACGATTTCCATCTGGCCATCGCCTCGGCGACCCACAATCAGTATGTCCTGCGCCTTTCGGAATTTCTCGGTCGCCAGTTTTCGGAATCGCGCCGCATGGCCTGGATCGACCATCCGCGCGGCATG
>JAUPVD010000152.1 GCA_030917225.1 Pseudomonadota bacterium | reverse complement strand
GCTGCGCGAGGACCTGGGGCTGACCGGCACCAAGTTTGGCTGCGGCATTGCCGCCTGCGGGGCCTGCACGGTCCATGTCGATGGCGAGGTGACCCGATCGTGCTCGGTGGCGCTGGGTGATGTCGCCGGCAAGGCGGTGACCACAATTGAAGGGCTCAAGTCGGCCGACGGGACGCTGCATGCCGTCCAGCAGGCGTGGATCGATGTGCAGGTGCCGCAGTGCGGCTATTGCCAGTCGGGCCAGATCATGAGCGCCGTGGGCCTGCTGTCGAAGAACCGCCGGCCCAGCGACGCCGACATCGACGCCGCGATGGCGGGCAACCTGTGCCGCTGCGCGACCTATGTCCGCATCCGCGCCGCCATCCACGAAGCCGCCAAGGCTCTGGCCTGAGGAGTGCGATGATGAACACGAACCCGGAAATTTCGAACGTCAGCACCGACCTTGGCCGCCGCCGCTTTCTGCAAGGCAGCGCCGGCCTGACGCTGGGCTTCTGCCTGCCTGCCTTCGCCGCTGAAAAGTTGCCCGCCGCCGGCCCCGGTAAGGCCGGCGAAGGCCTCGTGGGCGTGGCCAACCCGGCAGTCAATTTCGAGCCGAACGCTTTCCTGCGCATCGGCACCGACAACAGCGTCACGGTGATCTCCAAGCACCTTGAAATGGGGCAGGGCACCTACACCGGCCTCGCTACCATCCTCGCCGAGGAGCTGGATGCGGATTGGGCGCAGGTGCGCGTCGAAGGCGCGCCGGCCGACGCCAAGCGCTACAACAACCTGTTCTGGGGCCCGGCGCAGGGCACCGGTGGCAGCACGGCGATGGCCAATTCCTGGGAGCAGATGCGCAAGGCCGGTGCTGCCGGCCGGGCCATGCTGGTCTCGGCGGCCGCGCGCAAGTGGCAGGTCGGCGAGGCGGACATTGTCGTTCGCGACGGCGTGGTCAGCCACCCCGCCAGCAAGCGCAAGGCAACGTTCGGGCAACTGGCGGAGGAGGCGGCCAAATTGCCGGTGCCGGCCGAGGTGAAGCTGAAGGACGCGAAGGATTTCCGGCTGATCGGCAAGACCGCCAAGCGCAAGGATTCGGCGGCGAAGACCAACGGCACGGCGAAGTTCACGCAGGACGTTTTCCTGCCCGGCATGCTGGTTGCCGTCGTCGCGCATCCGCCGTTGTTCGGGGCCAAGGTGAAGTCTTTCGATACGAGCAAGGCCAAGGCAGTGAAGGGCGTCGTCGACGTGGTGCAGATTCCGCAGGGCGTTGCCGTGCTGGCCAAGGACACCTGGAGCGCGAAGAAGGGCCGTGACGCGCTGAAGGTGGAATGGGACGAGAGCGCTGCCTTCAAGCTCGGCAGCGACGAGATTCTGATTCGCTACAAGGAGCTGGCGAAAACGCCGGGGCAGGTGGCCAAGCAGACCGGCGACAGCGCGAAGGCTTTTGCCGGCGCGGCGAAGGTGGTGCGTGCGGCCTACGACTTCCCGTATCTGGCACACGCGGCGATGGAGCCGATGAACTGCGTGATCCAGCTCGGTGCCGATGGCTGCGAGGTGTGGAACGGCGAGCAGCTGCACACCGGTGACCAGCACGCGCTGGCCGCACTGTTCGGCCTGAAGCCGGAGCAGGTCAAGATCAACATGCTCTACGCCGGCGGCAGCTTCGGCCGCCGCGCTTGCAAGGACTCGGACTACGTGCTGGAGGCGGCGCAGATCGTCAAGGCGAGGGCTGGCAAAAGCGACGGCAACGCCCCGGTTAAACTGGTCTGGCTGCGCGAGGACGACATGCGCGGCGGCTACTACCGGCCGCTCTTCCACCACGCGCTGGAAGCAGCCATCGACAGTCAGGGCAAGCTCGCCGGCTGGCGGCACCGGCTGGTCGGCCAGTCGATCCTGACCGGCTCGCCGTTCGCGGCAATGGTCAAGGACGGCATCGACGCCGTTTCGGTCGAAGGCGCATCCAACCTGCCGTATGCGATTCCCAACCTGACAGTGGATTTGCACACACCGATGGACATCGGCGTGCCGGTGCTGTGGTGGCGCTCGGTCGGCTCCTCGCACACAGCGTTTTCGACCGAGGCTTTCCTCGACGAAGTGGCTGCGGCGATGGGCAAGGACCCACTGGCGCTGCGCCTCGAACTGCTCGCCGCGCATCCGCGCCATGCGGGGGTGCTCAAGCTGGCGGCGGAGAAGGCCGGCTGGGGCACGCCGCTGAAGGCCGCCCCCGGCGAACGGCGCGGCCGCGGCATCGCGGTGCATGAGTCCTTCCGTTCCTACGTTGCCCACGTCGTGGAAGTGACGGTGAAGGCCGACGGCTCGTACCAGGTCGACCGCATCGTCAGCGGCGTCGATTGCGGCACGGCGATCAATCCGGACAACATCCGCTCGCAGGTCGAGGGCGGCATCGGCTTTGCGCTGAGTTCGTTGTCGGAGGAAATCACGCTCAAGGCCGGCCGCGTCGAGCAGGGCAACTTCGACGGCTTCCCGATCCTGCGCATCGGCGAGATGCCCAAGGTGGAAGTGCACATCGTGCCCTCGGCGGCGGCACCGACCGGCATTGGCGAACCGGGTGTGCCACCGGTGGCGCCGGCGGTGGCCAACGCTATCGCTGCGGCAACCGGCAAGCATTTGCATCGGTTGCCGTTCGATGCGCGGGAATTGGCGGTATGAGACCGGAGGCCTTTACGGGTCGTCACACCGGCGAAAGCCGGTGTCCAGTTCGTAGGCCTGACTGGATTCCGGCGTTCGCCGGAATGACGAATTCCTCCCATCGACCAGAGGGGGGCTGCCATGGATAGCCTAGACACCCAAGTTCTCACCGCCGCCCGCCGCTGGGCGGCAGAAGGCCACCGCTTCGCGCTGGTCACCGTCGCCCGTACCTGGGGCTCGGCGCCGCGCCCGCCAGGCGCGTGGATGGTGCTGCGCGATGATGGGCAGGTGACTGGTTCGGTCTCCGGCGGCTGCATCGAAGACGACCTGATCCGGCGTGCGCTCGACGGCGAATTTGCCGAAGGCGGCCCACGTGTGCTGCGCTACGGAGTCACCGCCGACGAAGCGCACCGTTTCGGCCTGCCCTGCGGCGGCACGCTGGAACTGCTGCTCGAACCGGCGCCCGACGCGGCACTGCTCGACCAGCTGGCGGCGCGTGTCTCCCGCGGGCAGCTGGCGCGGCGGCGGGTGTCGCTGGCCACCGGCGAGGTCGTCGTCGAAGACGGTACCGCCGGCGATGCGCAGCAGTGGGATGGCGAAACGCTGCTGACGCTGCATGGCCCGGCCTGGCGGTTGCTGATCATCGGCGCCGGACAGATCTCGCACTACCTGGCGACAATGGCACAGGCGCTCGGCTACCGCGTCTTCATCTGCGATCCGCGCAGCGAGTATGCCGATGGCTGGGACGTGCCGGGTACCGAGCGCGTGCTGGCGATGCCCGACGACGCGGTGACCGAACTGGCGCTCGACCCGCGCAGCGCCGTCGTCGCACTGACGCACGACCCCAAGCTTGATGATCTGGCGCTGCTCGAAGCGCTCAAGTCGCCGGCCTTCTATGTCGGCGCGCTCGGCTCGCGGGCCAATAACGGCAAGCGGCGCGAGCGGCTGCGGCAGTATTTCGATCTGACGCAGGCGGAGATTGAGCGCTTGCATGGGCCGGTGGGGTTGCCGATCGGCAGCCGGACGCCGCCGGAGATTGCTGTTTCGATTCTGGCCGAGATGACGGCGGTGAAGAACGGGGTGGCGGTGCGGGAGGCAGTGGGGGTTTATGCGCCGGGGTGTGGGGTGTCATGAGGCGGAGCGCCGTTCATGGTTCGATACGCCCACTGCGTGGGCTACTCACCACGAACGGAGTGGGAGTGCTTGGGGCGCCGTTCGTGGTTCGATACCTCACCACGAACGGAGGTGAGGGTGATTGGGTAGGCCGTTCGCCCTGAGTAGCCTACGCAGTAGGCGTATCGAAGCCTGTCCTGAGCTTGTCGAAGGGGGCCGCCAAACCTCCGG
>JAUPVD010000002.1 GCA_030917225.1 Pseudomonadota bacterium | reverse complement strand
GTAGCGAAAACTTCCCTTGGGGGAACCCGGGGTGGCTTGCCGGTCGTCTGGCGGGTGCCGCTTCTGGTGCTCGGCATGATTTCGCTATTGACCGGGGTGCTTGCCGGCCTGTTGCGCGCCGGCTCGAGCCTGCCACCATCGCTGCCGTTGCCGCGCCCCGAACTGATGGCAGTGCATGGTCCGCTCATGGTGGCGGCTTTCTTCGGTACGGTGATCGGCCTGGAGCGGGCGGTGGCACTGGGGCGTCGCTGGGGCTATCTGTCGCCGCTGGCAGCAGGTATCGGTGGTTTGCTACTCATTCTCGGTGCTGCGCCAGTCCCAGCCTTGTTGCTGATGGCTGGCGGTGCGGCTGTACTGACGCTGGCGACCTTGCGTGCTGCCGAGCGGCAACCTTCCCTGCATGCCCATATTCTTGCGCTGGCGTCGGCTCTCGCGGTGCTGGCCAGCCTGGCCTGGCTGTTCGGCCGGCCGTCGCTGGCAGTGGCCGGCTGGATCGGTTTTCTGGTGCTGACCATCGCCGGTGAGCGCCTTGAACTTTCGCGCTTCCTGCCGCCATCGCTACGGGCGCGTCAGGTCTTCGTCGGCATCGTCTGCCTGCTGCTGTTTGCGGTATTGCTGGCGTGGTTTTCGGTGGCTGGCATGCGCGTGCTTGGCCTGGCGCTGGCACTGCTGGCCATCTGGCTGCTGCGCCAGGATGTGGCCCGGCGCACGGTGCGCCAGCAGGGGCTGACGCGCTTCATCGCCGTTTGTCTGCTCTCGGGCTATCTCTGGCTATTCGTCGGCGGCGTGCTGCTCGCGCTGCAGCCACCGTTGGCACTGCTGGCGGACGCAGCCTTGCACGCCATCTTCGTCGGCTTCGTGCTGGCCATGGTTTTCGGCCATGCGCCGATCATCTTCCCGGCCATCGTGCGCGTCGGCTTGCCCTATCACGTTGTTTTCTACCTGCCGTTGATCGTGCTGCATGCCTCGCTGCTGCTGCGGGTGGGCGGGGGATTGGCGGGCGAGCTGGAATGGCGCGCCTGGGGCGCAGTCGGCAATGCACTGTGCCTGGTTCTGTTCATCGTCACGATGGCGTCGGCGGCAGTTCGTTCAGCCTGCGGCAAGGCGGCGGAAAAGACGGCGGAAAAAGCAGCTGAGGCTGCAAAGCGCTAGCCGCTGACCGGCGACGCTTTCAGGCAGTTGGGCCTGTCTCTTCGGATTGACTGGCGGCCAACTGGCGGCTGCGGTTATGTCCCTCGCGCCTGGCGGCATACAGCGCGGCGTCGGCACGTGCCAGCAGGCGTTCCGGGTCATCGCCTTCGACGGCTTCGGAAACGCCGAGGCTGGCCGTGACAACCAGTTCCGGCAGCGACTCGATGAAGCAGCGTCCTTCGATCCTGCGCCGCACGCGCTCGGCACATTCCATCGCTTCTCGGCTGTCGGTGCGCGGCAGCACACAGCAGAATTTTTCGCCGCCCCAGCGGCCGACGTAATCGATTTCACGCAAGTCGGCGGCGAGGAAGGTGGCGAAGGCGATCAGCAGTTCATCGCAGCCGGCCTGTCCGCAGCGTTCGCTGATCCCGGCGTAGTCGTCGATTTCGATGACCAGTGCGCTGACCGGAATCTGGTAGCGTCGGCGCAGGTGCAGCTCGCGCACCAGCGCCTCGCTGATGCGGTGTCGGTTGAACACCCGCGTCAGTGGGTCGTGGGTGGCAAAAACGTGCAGTTTGAGGTGGGTCGCTTCCATCTGCCGTGCCTGCTGTTCCAGTTGGCCACGGGATGCGCGCTCGGCATCGAGCGCCGTTTCGAGCTGGGCTGCCAGGTCGGCATAGGCCAGCCGCTGTTTCAACGCCTCGTTCGTCAGCTTGCTGACCGAGGTCGACATGACCAGCAGCAGTGCGAGGAACAACAAGGCGGCGATGATCAATCCGTAACGGCTGGAAGTGTCGAGAAATGGGGTTTCCATCAGCGCATAGCCACACAGGACGGCAATCGCCGGCAGCAGGAAGGCGACGTAAACGAAACGGACGACCGCCATCGAATTGATGGCAAAAGCGCAGGCGGCGCCGATGTAGGCGAGTTTGAAGGCGAACAGCATGTCGAGCTGGCCGGTGTTCATCATGTACAGCGAAGCACCCCAGCCGGCACCGACCGCAGCCGCTGCCATCGTCTCGACATCCAGCCACATGGGGCTGGATTCCACGCTTTTCCGTCGGGTGAGGAAGGATTGCGCGATCAGGAAGCGAATGGCCGATACCCCGAGCATGGCAAAAGCCCACATCACCACCAAGCCGGTTGCCGCATGGCCGAAATGCAGTCCGGCGATGAGCAGAATGGGCGCCACCGAAAGCGCCGAGGAGGTACGGGTCTGTCGGAAGAGCGCTTCGAGCTGCGCGGAATAGAGGCGGGCGGTGTCGTTGCCGGGTTCGACCATGAATTCCAATGTAGCACCGGTACCAAGCGCGCTCAATGACCGATCGCATTGACTGTGCATGGATTCCTCCGTTAGCGCGGTGCCGCTTGACCGGCGTCGGCAAACCCGAAATACTCGCTTCCCGTTCATGCTTCATGACCGCTACCCTCTTGCGGTAACGCCTTCTGACCCTCTTTTTGCACTCGAACTCATGGATCCATTGACGCATGCACTGCTCGGTGCCACCGCCGCGCAATTCGCGCTCGGGCCTCGGCTTGGCCGCCATGCGTGGATGATTGGCGCGTTCGGTGGCGTGCTGCCCGACGCCGATATTGTCATCGGCAGCGCCAGCGACCCGCTGCTGGCAATCGAGTACCACCGCCAGTTCACCCATGCCTTTGCCTTCATTCCCGTGGGTGGCGCCGTTGCTGCCGCGCCCTGGCTTCTGAAACAACAGCTTCGCCCGCATTGGCGCCCGGTGCTGGCCGCCGCGACGATCGGTTATGCCACACACGGTCTGCTCGATGCCTGCACCAACTACGGCACGCATCTCCTGTGGCCGTTCTCCGATCTGCGCGTGGCCTGGCACTGGATCACCACCATCGGCCCTCTGCTGACGCTGATGCTGCTGGTCGGCCTGGTCTTTTCCGTGCGTCGGCAATCGCGCTGGCCAGCCGCGCTGGCGCTGGTGCTCGGGCTGGGCTATGTCGGTGCCGCGGTCTGGCAGCGCGAGTCGGCGTTGGCCGTGCAGTCGGAGATCGCCGCTTCGCGCGGACATCGCATCGATCGCCCGGACATGTTCCCGACGGTTGGCAACATGCTGCTCTGGCGTTCCGTCTATGAATCCGACGGGCGGTTGTACACCGACCGCATCCGTGTTCTCGGGTCGCAGACCGCCCAATGGAAGCCGGCCAGTTCGGTGGCCCTGGTCCGGGAAAGCGATTTGTCGCCCGAGGCGCAGGCCGACGCGCGGGTCCGGCGTGACTTCGATCGCTTCCGCTATTTCTCGGCCGGTTGGGTGGCGCGTGCCACGGCCGACCCGAGCGTGATCGGCGATGCCCGCTATTCGCTGTCGACCGACGCCTATGTGCCGATCTGGGGCGTGCGTTTTCACCCCGGAGCACCCCTGCCGACCGAGTGGGTCGACCATACGGCACGCAACCGCGTGCCGGTCAGTGCCTTGTGGCGGGAGCTGGCCGGCACAGACCCGGCCTACGGACCGCTACCGGGGCGCTGATATAATCCGAGCTTCCTTTCGCCCACCCTGCGCAGGTCTCCGTCATGCTGTCGAAACTCTCCTCCTTTGCCGGCGTGGCCGGCCCGGTCGTCACCATCGTCCTCGACGGTTACGGCATTCCAAAATCGGAGGTTGGCAGCGCCATCGCCGCTGCCCGCAAGCCGACGCTCGACCGCCTCTTTGCCGAATACCCGAAT
>JAUPVD010000151.1 GCA_030917225.1 Pseudomonadota bacterium | reverse complement strand
CGACGGCAGCGATCCTCATGTGATCAACATCCGTTACCCGGCGGCGTTTCCTGACCACTACCTACGACCCGAATTGCGACTGGAGATCGGGCCGTTGGCCGCCTGGCTGCCGCATGAGGAAAGACCGATCAGTTGCTACGCCGCCGAGGCATTCCCCAAGGTGTTCGTTCGACGCCAATGCTCGGTTCGGGTAATCAAGGCCGAGCGCACCTTTTGGGAAAAAGCCACCATCCTGCACCACGAAGCGCATCGGCCCGAGGGCAATCCACAGCCATCGCGCTACTCCCGTCACTATTACGATCTGGCCCGAATGGCGGCAGCGCCGGTCAAGGAGAATGCGTTGGCTGACCTGGATTTGCTGGCGGATGTGGTGGCGTTCAAGCAGCGTTTTTATCCGCGCAGCTGGGCGCGCTATGACTTGGCAATACCCGGTAGCTTCCGGCTGGTGCCAGAAACGCAGGTGCTCTCGGCGATCGAAGCCGACTACCGGGCCATGGCAAACATGATCTTCGGCACGATGCCGACATTCAGCGAGATCATGACCAACCTGCAGGCATTGGAAGACGAAATTAACCAGCTCGCACAGCGATAGCGCCGGCAATGAAAACGGCCACGGGTTTCGCCGTGACCATTTGCATTAAAGCCCTGCCACTCGAAAATGAATCGGCTTCATTTGCACGCTTTGGTACCATTGGAAGTATGCAAGGAGAAGGCAGAGCCATGAATCTGAAACCGTCGCTAGCACTCAGTCAGAATCGTGAATTGATTCGGCAGATCGTCAACCGCCATCGGTCGAGTAACCCTCGCGTGTTTGGTTCGGTTGTTCACGGAACGGATACCGAGTCGAGCGATCTTGATCTACTGATCGACCCGCTACCCGGCGCGACGTTGTTCGACATCGGCGCAATCCAGATCGAGCTGGAAGAATCCCTTGGCGTCTCCGTCGACGTGCTGACACCAAAAGACCTGCCGCAACATTTCCGCGATCAGGTGCTGGGCGAGGCCGCCCCGGTATGACAATGCGGGATCGCCATGCCGACCACTTGCGGAAAATGCTGAGCGCAGCACGCCAGATTTCTGATTACGTCGCCAGCATGAGCAAGGAAAACAGTTAGCTAACGTTCATGGTTCGATATGCCTTACTGCGCAAGGCTACTCTCCACGAACGGCTTATTGCTCGCTGAATGCCTTGACCGTTCGACTACGGTTTTCCGGTTGATGCGGGCAAACACTCGCCCGAAAGACAAACGGCCACGGGTTGCCCCGTGGCCGTTTTCATTGAAACCCTGCCGTCAGCAGATCAGTGATGCCGCTGCCCGCTGCGATGCCCCGGCTTGGCGGCTGCAGCCGTGCCTTGCGGCTTGGCACCGCCCCCACGACCACCGCGATTACCACCATTACCCGGCTGACCCTGGCGCTGCGGGTTGCCGCCACGACGCTGCGGCGGAGGTGAAACCGCTGCAGTGTGGATCGGCTCGAAGCCCGGTAGCGTCTCCTTGTCGATCTCCCGCTTGATCAGCTTTTCGATATCGCGCAGGTAGAGCCGTTCGTCGGCGCAGACCAGCGACAGCGCTTCGCCTTCCATACCGGCGCGGCCAGTGCGGCCGATGCGGTGCACGTAGTCTTCGGGGATGTTCGGCAGTTCGAAGTTGATGACGTGCGGCAGCGCGTCGATATCAAGGCCGCGGGCGGCGATGTCGGTGGCAACCAGCACCACCAGTTTGCCATCCTTGAAATCGTTGAGCGCACGCACGCGGGCGCCCTGCGACTTGTTGCCGTGCAACGCGGCCGAGCTGATACCGGCCTTTTCGATCTTGCGTGCCAGCGCGTCGGAACCATGCTTGGTACGGGCAAACACCAGCACTTGGTGCCAGCCGTGCGATTGCAGGAGGTGGATCAGCAGCTCGCTCTTCTTCTCGCGGTCGACGTAGATGACGCGCTGCGCCACCGTTTCCACGGTGGTGTTGCGGCGGGCCACTTCGACGCTGGCCGGATCGTTGAGGAAGGTATGCGCCAGTTCACGGATTTCATCCGAGAAGGTGGCCGAGAAGAGCAGGCTCTGCCGCTGCTTGGGCATCACCGCGAGAATTTTGCGGATATCGCGGATGAAGCCCATGTCGAGCATGCGGTCGGCTTCGTCGAGCACCAATATCTTGATGTCAGAGAGATCGACGGTGCGCTGCTGCATGTGGTCGAGCAGGCGGCCCGGCGTGGCGACGAGGATGTCGACGCCGCGCGCGAGGCCCTGAATCTGCGGGTTGATGCCGACGCCGCCGAAAACGCAGAGCGAGGTCAGCGGCAAATGCTTGCCGTAGGTGCGCACGCTTTCCTCGACCTGCATGGCCAGTTCACGCGTCGGCGTCAGCACCAGCACGCGCGGGCGCTTGGGCTTGGCGCGGCCGCCGGAGAGCAGTTGCAGGATGGGCAGCGTGAAGCCGGCGGTCTTGCCAGTGCCGGTTTGCGCGCAGGCCATCAGGTCGCGGCCGGCCAGCACCACGGGAATGGCTTGCGCCTGGATCGGGGTCGGGGTGTCGTAGCCTTGCGCGGCAACGGCACGCTGAATCTCGGCCGAGAGGCCAAGTTCGGTAAATTTCATCGGGAGTTCTCCGAAAGTCAGGCCTCGCGCCAGGTCGGCGCATCAGTCGAAGCCATCGGAATCTTGATCTGGGGACCAGAGTGGTCGGGGAAAAACCAGAGACGTCGCACCACGACTGACCGGCGGTGCAACAGCGGGGCGCAGTCTAACACGGATGCACCTATTCGCCGCAGCTGG
>JAUPVD010000150.1 GCA_030917225.1 Pseudomonadota bacterium | reverse complement strand
TTCATCAGTTCGTAAGCCTCGGCGCCGCGGGCGGTCTTCAGCGCCAGCTGACCCTTGACCTTCAGGCCCACGGCGTCCTCTTCCATGCTGGTGTAAACGCCGATGGGCTCGGCCTGGCGGTGCTGCCATAGCATGGCGGGCAGGCGCCCTGCTGCTTTCTGGGCAGCCAGCGTCTCGGTGAATGCGCCGGGGACCACGATGTCGCCGCCCCTGTCGGTGATGTTGAAGATGGACCCGTACCCCTCAAAGGTGCCGGTATCGCCGCTGGCTTTCAGCTCGCACTGAAAATCGAGGGTCTTGGTAGTCATGCTGGTCCTTTCAAGCCGGAATCGGCTGTTTCGCAGGCTCTGCGCCTGCGCGCGCCGGCAGCTTTGCCGCTTCGCCGCCCATGGGGTTCAATTCGTCCAGGGCGCGCACTTCGTCCTGCGTCATCCAGGCCGGCGATCCGCCCGAGCCAAGCGCACGCGCAAAGTATTCGCCCTGATCCTTGAGCGCGCCGCGCAGCAGGCCGGCCGCAATAAATTTGAAGTAGTAGCCCTGCGCGCGCTCGGCTGGCGTCAGCAGGTTGATGTCGGCGGATTGCTCGATCCGGGCGTACCACGGCCCCAGGCTGTCCACCACATGCTGGATGGCGAACTGTTCCGCGCTGGCGTAGGTTGCCGCCTTGTCGGTAAAGCCCACCTTTGACGGCAGCACGCCCATGAAGCGGCAGATTTCCGCGCCTTGGTAGTTGCGTGTCTCCAGGTGCTGGGCGTCCAGCCCGGTCATGGCTTGGCTGAGCCACTTGGCGCCACGGTCAAGGATCATCGGGGCGCCAGCGTTGTCGGCCCCAGCCATCTCGGCCAAGATCCACTTTTTCAGGTCGGCGTACTGCTGCGGGTTCAGGTTGCCGTCCACCGAATACGTCCCGGACGGGCGCACACCCTTGGCGTGCAGCTTGGAATGGGATTCCTCGGTTGCAATGCTCAGGCCCAGCGCCTCGCGCGCCATCTGCAGGATGTCCAGGCCGGCGAATCCGTGCCAGCTGGGGCCGCGGACATGCCAGATGGTTTGCGTGTCGAACAGCACGATCTTGCCATCCTTCAGCGTGTACTTGTACACCGGGGCTTCAAACTCGTTCGGGTGCTGCACTTCCATGCGGCCCGGGTCCAGCAGGATCATTTCAGCGACTTTGCCGCCGATCACCAGGCTTTTCCACACGTAGGCATTGCCCAGGCCGGCGTGAATCACCAGCTGCTCGCGGAATTCAAAGCTCGTTTGCCAGTCGTTGGGCTTCGTTGCCACCAGGTCATAGTGCCGATGGTCGCGCGCCGGCTCGATGTTCTTCAAGTCGTTGACGGTCGTTTCGCGGAACAGCTTGAATGGCACCTGTGCGCAGCCTTGCGACAGCACGCGCAGGCAGGCAAACATGGTGGCCACCTTGAGCGCGTTTTCCAGGTTGATCGTCGGCCCGGCCTTGGACGAGCGGCCGGCGCGCAGCATCTCAGCCCAGATCGCCAGCGGGTCCGATGCCTTCTGCTCGGCCACGACGCGCGAAAGGAACCCCATTACTTGCCACCCTTCGCAGCCATCCAGCCGACAGCCAGCAGGAAAGCCCCGCCCACGATCCAGCCCGCGGGCACATAGATCAGGCCGGCCCCATATGCAATGGCACCAGCCCCGGCCACCATCCCGGCATCGGGCGCCCACTCGGCGGCCAGCGCCTTGAACGCTTCAATGTGTTTTTTCATGCGGTGGTTTCCCAAAATGACTTTTCGGTCACGGCTGCGGTTGTGACAAGGCCAGCGGCCATTACGGCTGCAACTGCGAGGTCAATCCGGCCCACGGCCTTTTCTTTGCTTAACTTGCGGTTCTCAGCCGCGTCCTGCTCGATCACTGAATTGCCGATGCAGTAAGTGAGAACCTTGTGGCCGGGGTGGACAAGTTCCCCGTTTAGCAGCATTCGCTCAAACTGCTCAACCGCCGGGCTCATGTCTTTATAGCCCTGCCCAAATGGGCGCATCGTCGGTAGCGTGATCCCGTCATCGCTCGCCAGAGACAAGAGGTCTTCAATGCGCCAGCGGTCGTAGGCGACTTCCATCACCTCGAAAAAGTCGCACAGTCCAGACAACCGCTGAAGAATCACGCGCTTGCTGATCGCGCGACCTGGCGTGGTATCAAGCAACCCTTCGGCTCTCCATTGAACCCAAGGAACCCGGTCACTGTCGGCCTTGCGCTGCAAATCGACTTCGGGCAACCATGCATAGGGAACAATTTTCCAGGGCTCACCCTCTGCAACTGGCTCCACCAGGAAAACCAAGCCGGTCAGGTCGGTCGTGCTGGAAAGGTCAAGACCGGCCACCGCGCGTCGGCCTCGCAGGCTCTCTATGTCGTATTCGCGCTCAGCGCCCTTCCATACCTCATGACTGATCCACGGCGACTCGGCGTCGGTCCACTGGCAGAAGTTCAACCTGCGGACAATCGCCTCCTTGGACGGCATGCCCTTGGCCTCTACCACCTGCTCCCGGATGTACTTCACGCCCGGCAGGTCGGCGTCCTGCAGGCTGGGGTTCGCCTTAGGCCAGCACGATTCATCGGCGAACGGGTCGTCTTCCTCGTCCAGAGCGCACACGAATGGGAAAAACCCGTCATCCTGCATGTCGCCAGCGGCGACCTTCGCCGCATATTCGTGGTAACTCCAGCACGGCCCCAATTTATTGCTGCCGCTGTTGGTGATCATGAAGATCATGGCCTGGCGTCGGCTTTTCGTACCCGCCCGCATCATTTCGACGACGGTGTTGGCCTTGTGCTCGTGCAGCTCGTCAATCAGGCCGATGTGGGGCCGTGGGCCGCTTTGCCCATCGTCACTACTGATTGGCCGGAAGAACGCGCCCTGCGCCATGTAAGCAAGGTTCCAGCACCTTTCCCCGGTGCCGCTCTTTTGCAGGCGCTTGGATAGCTCAGGCGATTGATCCACCATCGCAACAGCGTCACGGAACAGGATCATGGCTTGATCCTTTTTCGTGGCGGCGCTATAGATTTCAGCCCGTGGCTCGTTGTCTGCCACCAGCCCCAACATGCCCACGCCAGCGGCCAGGGGGGATTTGCCGGAACCCTTCGCGGTTTCGATGTAAGCGT
>JAUPVD010000149.1 GCA_030917225.1 Pseudomonadota bacterium | reverse complement strand
GCGCATGATCTTGCTGCCATTGACGTTGTGGATGCTGATGATGGTGGCCTTGCCCTTGCGGATGGCTGAACTGATGGCATCCTCGATCAGATGCTGGCTCATCGGCCCGGCGTGGAAACGCACGCCATACAAGCCCTCGCCAACCTTGCTGGCGACCGTGGCGGCGATGTCGATCAGGGGTGAATCGAAGACGCAGAACTCGCAGCCGATGGTTTCGCCCACCGACAATTGCAGCTTGCTGCGAAACATTAGCCCGCCAAGGGACAGGTTCTCCAGGCTGCCGACCGAACGCTCGCCGTGATGGCCGATGCTGATCGGCAACGCTTCATCGAAGCCAATGCGCTGATGGCGGCGCTGTTCGTTGGCGGCAGGCAGTGGACGATCCGACATGTGGATTCTTCGAAAAGACAAAAAGTGGGGCAATATTACCAAATTGACATCGCCATGACGGCCAACATGCTCTCCTTTTCATATCTCCGGCGCAGCCTGCTGGTGCTGGCCCTGCCACTCTGCTGCTTTACCCTGCTGGCGCATGCGGCAACAGGCCCGGCCCCACTTCCATCCGCCCTGAATGGCGCACTTCAGGAGGCACGCCTGCCGGCTGCCAATGCCGCTTTCCTTGTCCAGCGGGTAGATGCCGACAAGCCGCTGCTGGCGCACAACATCGGCAAGCGCATGAATCCGGCATCGACGATGAAGATCGTCACCACCTATGCTGCGCTCGAACTGCTCGGCCCGGCCCATACCTGGAAGACCGAAGCGCTGGCCGACACCCCGCTGCGCGACGGCAAGCTCGCCGGCAATCTCTACCTGCGCGGCAGCGGCGACCCGAGCCTGACACAGGAGCGCTTCTGGTTGTTGCTGCGGCAACTGCGCGCGCGTGGCGTCACGCACATCGCCGGCGACCTGATCCTCGACCGCAGCGCCTTCCGTCTGCCGCCGCATGACCCGGCGGCTTTCGACAACGAACCGCTGCGCCCCTACAACGCCGGCGCCGACGCGCTGCTGGTCAACTTCAAGAGCCTGCGCCTGACCTTGAGCCCGGACCCGGCAACACGCAGCACGCAGGCCATTCCGGAAACACCGGCAGAAGACCTGCGCGTCAGCGGGCATATCGCGCTGAGCGAAGGTGACTGCGGCGACTGGCGCGAGAAACTGCGCATCACGACCGACGGCAACAACATCGACGTCAGCGGCAGCTACGCCTCGGCCTGCGGCGAGAAGGCCCTGCACCTGACCCCGTGGGGGGCTGACGCGCAGGTCGAGCGGCTGTTCCGCGTCCTCTGGCGCGAACTTGGAGGCACGTTCAGTGGCCAGGTGCGCGACGGCGAAACCCCGGCCGGCGCCCGCCTCATCGCCACGCATGAATCGCCACCGCTCGGCGAGATCGTCCGCGACGTGAACAAGTGGAGCAATAACGTCATGGCCCGCCAGTTGTTCCTCGCCACGGCGCCCACACGGCCGGCAACACCCGAAGGCGCCCGGCTGCGCATCGAGAAATGGCTGCAGGAGAAAGGTGTGGAAGGGACCGTGCTCGACAACGGCGCAGGCCTGTCGCGTAATGAGCGCGTGACCGCTGAAGGATTGGGCAAGCTGCTGCTGGCGGCCTGGAAAAGTCCGGTGATGCCAGAAATGATGGCCTCGCTGCCGATTGCCGGCGCCGACGGCACGCTGAAACGGCGCCTCGGCAAAAGCGCCGCCGCCGGCCGCGCCCACCTAAAGACCGGCTACATCGAAGGCGTGCGCGCCATCGCCGGCTACGTGCTCGACCGCAGCGGTCAGCGCTGGGTGGTGGTCGGGCTGCTCAACGACCCGCAGATGAAGAGCGGCTCGGCGCCACTGGATGCGCTGGTGCGTTGGGTGGCGGAACGCTGAGTCGGTTCATTCCAGCGCGTCGGCACAGATGATAGGATTGGCGCATGGGCGAACAGACTCAGACCTCCTCCCTCGCAGATTTTTGCCGCAGCCGCCATATCAAGCGACTGGCGGTGTTTGGCTCGACCCTGCGCGGCACGGATCGTGCAGACAGTGACGTCGATTTGCTGGTTGAGTTTGAGGCCGGAGAAGTGCCGGGGCTGATCGCACTATCGGCGATGGAACTGGAGCTTTCAGTATTTTTCGAGGGCCGCAAGATTGACCTGCGCACCCCCAACGACCTGAGCCGACATTTCCGTGACGAAGTGCAACGCACAGCCGAATTGCGCTATGCCGCCTGAAGATATCATCCGTCTGCGGCACATGCTGGAGGCGATCGACGATGCCAGTTCATTCATTGCCGGGCGCCAGCGTGGCGCACTTGATACCGACAAAATGCTGCTGTTCGCCCTTGTCCGCTGCGTCGAAATTGTCGGCGAAGCGGCCAGTCGACTTTCCACCGAAGCACAGGCTTCGGCGCCGGCAATTCCGTGGCCGGCCATTATCGGCATGCGCAACCGACTGATTCATGCCTATTTCGACGTGGATGCCGAAATCGTCTGGAAAACCGTGACGGTGGAACTTCCCGCACGTGCGGCGGAACTGCGCCTACTACAGCTCAGTCAAGAGTAATAGCCAAGATCAGGCTCGGTCCGGGCGCAGCACCTCAATCTTGAATTCGTCCTCGTAGGGCGGCACGTTGCATTCGACGACGTCGCCGGGTGCCACCTGCAGATGGAGACCCACCACATCGGCCTTCACCGGCAACACCGCACAGCAGCGGTCGGCGAGCACGGCAGCGCGAATCACCGACGCGCCGCGAGACACCAGATAACTCTGCATGCGGGCCAGCGAGTAGCCCTGGTAGAGCACGTCGTCTACCACCAGGATGGTCGAACGCGACACGTCGCGGGCGGAGAACTCGACGCTCTCGGTCAGTTGCGTGTCGGGGTGCAGCAGCGTCAGGTCGTCACCATAGCGCTTGAGCTTGAGGCCAAAACGCGGCACGTCAAGGCCGTGATTGGCCTTCAGCTTCGCCTGCAGCATTTCGGCCAGCGGTGCGCCGCGACGCAGGATGCCGAGCAGCAACGGATCTTCCGCCCCGGCCAGCAGCGGGAAAGCGGCGCAAGCCATGCGGTCGAGCACGAGATCGAGCGCTGCGGCATCGTAGAGGCAGAAGCGTTGGCCCGGAACCTTTTCGTCGCTCATTTCGTTTGCCTCAGACACCGACCGGTTTGTCGCCGGCCAGTGCGATCCAGCCACGCAGCACGCGATAGCCGACCCACAGGCCGAGAATGGCGATCAGCAGCCAGGCAATCGGGATGCCGATGATAGTGATGATGAACAGGCCATAGACGACCAGCCACAGCAGCGTGAACCAGAAGGTACGGATCTGCCAGCGGAAGTGGCTTTCCAGCCACGTACCCGCGACATCGCCGCGCTTGAGGTAGTTGAGGATGACGGCGAGCAGCGACGGCAGGCCGAAGACGAAGCCGCCGGCGATGGTGGCCGACGAAGTCACGCCAATGATGACCGCCAGCGTATGCAGCCCGTAGATGGCATAGGTGAGTTGCACCAGCGACGGACGGACACCGTTGTGGCCGGGGGCTGGCGCGGGGATGGGTTCCTGCATGTGTTTTTCCTTGTCAGGTTTTCGGCTCGGACAATACGAGGATAGCGCGGAAATCATTCACGTTGGTCAGCGTCGGGCCGGTAACCAGCGAATCGCCGAGCGCCTGGAAAAAGCCGTGGCCGTCGTTGTCGGCCAGCGCCGCCGCAGGCAACAGGCCGGCAGCACGAGCGCGGGCCAGCGTATCCGGCCCGATCACCGCGCCAGCAATTTCCTCGGCACCATCGACGCCGTCGGTATCCGCTGCCAATGCATGGATGCCCGGATGCCCCTTCAGCGCCACTGCCATCGACAACAGGAACTCGACGTTGCGCCCACCCCGCCCCTTGCCGCGCACGGTCACCGTCGTCTCACCGCCGGAGAGGATGACGCAGGGAGCAGGG
>JAUPVD010000148.1 GCA_030917225.1 Pseudomonadota bacterium | reverse complement strand
CCCGGTTGCGCAATGCGTATGGCACCACGTTCGATTTCGTAAGCATAGTTTCCCTGCGCATCAATCGGAACCCCATCACAATCCGTCGTCAGGGTCAGGCCGTAGCCGAGCTCTGAAAGCAGGGAATGCTCGAAAGTACGCAGGTCAGCTTCACGCAGCACGGTCGAGAAGCGCTTGAGGGTTTCGGCGTAGGCGCCAAACAGCTTTTCATGGGCATCTTCACGCGGCAGCAGGTTCATCAGCAGTTCATTGAGGTAGTAACCGCAGAACAGGGCCTTACCGTCCAGCAAGGGCTGGCCGCCTTGCCATTCGGCTTTCATCAGCGTCTGAACCTCACCCTTGCCCGCCCAACCAAGTTCCAGAGGCTGGAAAGCCATCAGCAGACCACGCAAGGCTGAGCGCGGACGCCTTGCCCCGCGCGCCAACAGAGCGACGCGGCCATGATCACGGGTAAAAACCTCGACGATCAGGCTCGTTTCGCGGAAGGGATAGGTATGCAGCACGTAAGCCGGCTGCGCATCAACCCGTTGCCGCTGCATCGCTGCCTATCGCTCTACTCGTAACCGAGGCTTTTGAGCAGGCGTTCGTCGTCAGTCCAGCCCGACTTTACCTTGACCCAGACTTCGAGATAGACCTTGCCATCGAAAAGTCGCTCCATGTCCTGACGGGCTTCCGAGGCAATCCGCTTCAATGTTTCGCCCCCCTTGCCGATGACGATGGCTTTGTGCCCCGGGCGATCGACGACGATGGCGGCAAAAATGCGCTTGAGATTGCCCTCCTCCTCGAATTTCTCGATCTCGACCGTGGCGGCATAAGGCAATTCGTCGCCAAGCAGGCGAAAGAGCTTCTCGCGAATGTATTCGGCAGCAATGAAGCGCGAGCTCTTGTCGGTCATCTCGTCTTCGGCAAACAGCAACGCCTCATGTGGCAACAACTTGCGCGTTTCCGCCAGCAGTTCCTTGAGTTGCTTGCCGTTGGTGGCGCTGACCGGCACCACGGCGGCAAATTCCCGGCGTGTGGCCACCTCGGCCAGAAAAGGCATGAACGCAGCCTTGTCCTTGATGCGGTCGACCTTGTTGATCACCAGAATGACCGGCTTGTCCTGCGGCAACAGATCAAGCACAACCTTGTCCTTGCTGCCGAAACGCTCGGCCTCGATGACGAACAGAACCACGTCGACATCCGCCAGCGCCTGCGTGACACCCCGGTTCATGGCCCGGTTGAGTGCATTGGTATGTTGTGTCTGGAAACCGGGTGTGTCGACGAAGACATACTGCGCATTGGCGTCAGTACGGATGCCCATGATGCGATGTCGAGTCGTCTGCGCCTTGCGCGAAACGATACTGATCTTCTCGCCAATGAAAGCATTGAGCAGTGTCGATTTGCCGACGTTGGGACGACCGACGATGGCGATATAGCCGGAGCGGAGGGTGGTCATGCTGCCCCCACCACACTGGCCCAAGACGGCAGCAAGACATGAACCAGCGGCCGAGCCGCAGTCACCCGCTTCCGTGGGAAGGGAGTTGGGGGAAAAGTCATCATTTCAGGTTCTCCAGTGCGCGCTCGGCGGCCATCTGTTCTGCGGCGCGGCGACTCTGGCCAACGCCCTCGGTACGCAGGCGCAGCCCAACCACCTCGCAGACGACACGAAAGTTCTGGGCATGTGCCTCGCCCGAAGTGTCCATCAGGGCGTATTGCGGCAAGGCCATCCGACGTCCCTGCAGGTATTCCTGCAACCGGGTCTTCGGGTCCTTGATCTGCTGCCCGGGAACGATGGCAGTCAGGCGGGATTCGTAAAGGCCGACAACCAGCGCTGCTGCGGCATCAAAGCCACCATCCAGTTGCACGGCGCCAATCATGGCTTCTACGGCATCGGCAAGAATCGAAGGTCGCTGATGGCCGCCGCTTTTGAGTTCGCCTTCGCCAAGACGCAGCATTTCGCCAAGCGCCAATGCATCGGCGATCTGATGCAGGGTTTCCTGACGCACGAGATTGGCTCGCAGTCGCGACATGTCGCCTTCGGCCAAGGTGGGAAATCGGCGGTAAAGCTCAAGCGCAACAACGCAGTTGAGGACGGCGTCGCCGATGAATTCGAGACGCTCGTTATGCGGCGAACTGTGACTGCGATGGGTCAGCGCCGTTTGCAACAGGCCCGAATCGGCGAACACATAGCCGACAGCCGCTTCGAGCCTGCCCGTTGTCATTCGCCCTTGCTGCGCCCCGAAGAGGACGCCTGGTATTCGATCAGTACGCTGACGGGGCCAAAGAGCGGAATCTTCTTGTCGTAGGCAAACGAAATGACCACTTGGTTGCCTTCCTTGGCGATATCGAGATCTTCTGGCCGAACGTCAGACAGATGTTCGACTTCAACAAACTTCGAATACGCCTTGCGCAAATCCGGCACCGTTGAGCCTGCAGGTGCATTGGCGGCGACTGATTTGATGGCCTTTTGTGTCTTGTAGTACTCAATGGCTGACGGAGCGATCTTGATCACCACGAGAGCGATCATTGCGCAAATGAAACCCCAGACCAGCAGGCCAGACAGACTGACGCCCTTTTGATGCCTCATCGCTCCCCCCTCCTCACTTGAACGAGCCAATGCGACCGAGGTCGCTGAAGTTGAACCAGATGAAGAAGGCCTTGCCGACGATATTTTCGTCCGGAACGAAGCCCCACACCCTACTGTCGCGGCTGTTGTCACGGTTGTCACCGACCATGAAGTAATGGCCCGGCGGCACCGTGCAGATCACGCCAGCATTATTGTAGAGACAATTCTCGCGGAATGGGAACAAGGATGCGTCGTTGATGAACGACGGAGCATCGTCATCGTTCAGGATGCGGTGCTCGACCTCACCCAGTTTTTCGGTGTATTGCTTCGAATAATACAGGCGCTCGGAATGGAGATAATCATCCTGTTTTTTTAGTTCCAGTCGCTGGCCATTGATCGTCAGCCGCTTGTTCTGATAGGCCACCTTGTCGCCGGGCACCCCGACAACGCGCTTGATGTAGTCCAGCGACGGGTCGTCGGGGTAACGGAAGACCATGACATCGCCACGCTGCGGCTGGTTGAGGTTGATGACCTTCTTGTTGATCACCGGCAAACGGATTCCGTAGGTGTACTTATTGACCAGAATGAAGTCACCGACCAGCAGCGTCGGGATCATCGAGCCAGAAGGAATCTTGAACGGCTCGACAATGAACGAGCGCAACACGAAGACAATCAGGATCACCGGAAAGAATCCGCTGCCATATTCGACCCACCAGGGATCCTTGCCGCCTGGCGCACGCTTCGGCTTGAGAAAAAGTGCGTCGACTGCCCAGATGGCGCCCGATACCAGCAGCAGAATGAAAAGAATCAGCGCGAAGTTCAAGAGATTCTCCGTTTATTTACTGTCGACGCGCAGTACGGCCAGGAAGGCTTCCTGCGGGATCTCGACGGAACCGACCTGCTTCATGCGCTTCTTGCCGGCCTTCTGCTTTTCCAGAAGCTTCTTCTTGCGGGAAATATCGCCGCCATAGCACTTGGCAAGAACGTCCTTGCGCATCGCCTTGACGTTTTCACGGGCGATGATGTTGGAACCGATCGCTGCCTGGATGGCAACATCGTACATCTGGCGGGGAATCAGTTCGCGCATCTTCGAGGCCAGCTCGCGACCACGATAGGTCGAATTGGCCCGGTGCACGATCACCGACAGCGCATCGACCTTCTCGCTGTTGATCAGGATGTCGAGCTTGACCACATCGGCTGCGCAGTATTCCTTGAATTCGTAGTCCAGCGAGGCATAGCCGCGCGACACCGATTTCAGCTTGTCGAAGAAATCCATGACCACTTCGGCCATCGGCATGTCATAGACCACCTTTACCTGGCGACCGTGGTAGTGCAGATCGACCTGGTTGCCCCGTTTCTGGTTACAAAGCGTGATGACGCTGCCCAGATAATCCTGTGGGACAAAGATGGTGGTGGTGATGATCGGTTCGCGGATTTCCTCGATCTTGGACAGATCGGGCAGCTTGGAAGGGTTCTCGACCTGGAGGATGCTGCCATCGCGCATCGAGACCTGGTAAACCACAGTAGGTGCGGTGGTAATCAGGTCCTGATCGAATTCGCGCTCAAGACGCTCTTGAACGATTTCCATGTGCAGCAGGCCAAGGAAGCCGCAACGGAAGCCAAAACCCAGCGCCTGCGACACTTCCGGCTCGTAGTGCAGAGAGGCATCGTTCAGTTTCAGCTTCTCCAGCGACTCGCGCAAGGAGTCGTACTGATTCGCCTCGATCGGGTAGAGGCCGGCAAACACCTGCGACTTGATTTCCTTGAAGCCGGGAAGCGCTTCGCTAGCCTGGCGATCGGCATGGGTCACCGTATCGCCAACCTTGGCCGCATTCAGTTCCTTGATACCGGAAATGATGAAACCCACCTCCCCCGCGCGAAGCTCGCTGCGACCAAGCGATTTCGGCGTGAACACACCGACCTGCTCGCACAGGTGGGTTGTACCGGTGGCCATCAGACGAATCTTTTCCTTCGGTTTCAGCACGCCATCGACAACGCGAACCAGCATAACCACACCGACGTAGTTGTCGAACCAGGAGTCGATGATCAGCGCTTTCAACGGTGCATCCGGATCGCCCTTGGGCGGAGGTATGCGCGCGATGACAGCCTCGAGGATGTCCTCGACGCCAAGACCGGTCTTGGCCGAGGCAAGCACGGCCTCCGAGGCATCAATGCCGATCACGTCCTCGATTTCCTGGCGGGCGCCATCCGGGTTGGCTGACGGTAGATCAATCTTGTTCAGGACCGGCAGCACATCGACGCCAAGCTCAATGGCCGTATAGCAGTTGGCCACCGTCTGGGCTTCGACACCCTGCGAGGCATCGACGACCAGCAACGCACCTTCACAGGCGGACAGCGAGCGTGACACTTCGTAGGAAAAGTCGACGTGTCCCGGCGTATCGATCAGGTTCAGGTTATAGACCTGACCATCCCTCGCCTTGTAGGACAAAGCAGCCGTCTGCGCCTTGATGGTAATCCCGCGCTCGCGTTCGATATCCATCGAATCCAGGACCTGGGCTTCCATTTCACGGTCGGAAAGGCCACCGCAGAGGTGAATAATGCGATCGGCCAGCGTTGATTTGCCGTGATCGATATGGGCGATGATGGAGAAATTACGGATGTGTTCCATGTGCAGCACGAAAAAGGGGGCTGTCGAGCCCCCTTGGATTAAGCGTCAGGTCGCGATTTTAGCGGATTTGGCTCAAATAATCACGGACTTTGGGCTCGTCCAGGAAGTAATGGCAGAGCTCCGTGTCTCCATGCAGCAAGACCGGGACAAGTTCCCCCCACCGTGCCTCAAGCGCATCATCCGCATCCACATCCAGCAGCACCACTTCGGCCCCAACTTCGGCCGCCAGCGGTGCCAAGGCTGCTTCCATGTCGTGACACAGATGGCAGTATGTCCGGGACAGCAGTGTCAGCTGCATGCTAACGGTCGCCATTCAGACCCTTGATCGTCACGAAGGTCTGAACTTCACCGCGCCGAACCAGCAAGGTTACCGTGGCGCTCTTCTCGAATT
>JAUPVD010000147.1 GCA_030917225.1 Pseudomonadota bacterium | reverse complement strand
CCGCCGCCGCCGGCCGCCTTGATGATGACCGGGTAGCCGACGCTCTTGGCGATACGGATGATTTCCTTGGGGTCTTCCGGCAGCGCCCCTTCCGAGCCGGGAACGCAGGGAACGCCGGCCGCTTTCATGGCGTCCTTGGCGGAAACCTTGTCGCCCATCAGGCGGATCGTTTCCGGCCGCGGACCGATGAAACTGAAGCCCGAGGTCTCGACGCGTTCGGCAAAGTCGGCGTTTTCCGACAGGAAGCCGTAGCCGGGGTGGATCGCTTCCGAGTCGGTAACCTCTGCTGCCGAGATGATCGCTGGTACGTTCAGATAGCTCTGCGTCGATGAAGCAGGGCCGATGCACACCGACTCATCGGCCAGCTTGACGTATTTGGCCTCGCGGTCGGCTTCGGAGTGCACCACGACTGTCTTGATGCCCAGTTCGCGGCAGGCGCGCTGGATGCGGAGGGCGATTTCACCGCGGTTAGCGATAAGAACTTTTTCAAACATGGGGCTTAGCCGATGATGAAAAGCGGCTCGCCGAATTCCACCGGCTGGCCGTTTTCGACCAGGACGGCCTTGATGACGCCCGAGGCGTCTGCTTCGATTTCATTGAGCAGCTTCATGGCTTCGATGATGCACAAGGTGTCGCCTTCCTTGACCGTCTGGCCGACTTCGATGAACGGCTCGGCGCCGGGGCTGGCAGAACGGTAGAAGGTGCCGACCATCGGCGATTTGACGGCATGGCCTTCCGGCTCGTCGTCGTCCAGATCCACGGATGACGTGCCGGTGGTGGCTGGAGCGGCCATCTGCATTGGCATGGAGGTTCCAGCCGGCATCATGTAGGTTTGACCCGCTGGCGGGGCATAGTGCTTGGCGATCCGTACTTTTTCCTCGCCTTCGGTGACTTCCAGTTCGGAAATGCCCGATTCCTGGACGAGGTCGATCAGTTTCTTGAGCTTTCTGAGATCCATCAATTTCTCCCTACAAAAATTTGGTGGCCGCGCGGCGGCGGACTGAAGCACAACCGACGGTGGGTGCTTCAGTCGTTATTGAGCTTGTTGAGCAGGTATTCAAGCGCGAGCAGATAGCCTTCGCTGCCGAGACCGGAGATGACGCCGATGGCCAGATCGGAAAAATACGATTGCTGGCGGAACGGCTCACGTGCGTGGACGTTGGACAGATGAACTTCGACAAAGGGGATGGCAACGGCAGCGATGGCGTCACGCAGCGCCACGCTGGTGTGCGTGTAGGCCGCCGGGTTGATGATGATGAAACGGATGCCTTCCCCACGGGCGGCGTGAATCCGCTCGATCAGGGCGCCTTCATGGTTGCTCTGAAAAGCTTCCAGTTCGACGCCGGCCGCTTCCGCCCGCCGTGCAAGGGCACGGTTGATGTCGGCAAGCGTGGTGGCACCGTAGTGCTGAGGTTCTCTCGTCCCGAGAAGGTTCAGGTTCGGGCCGTGGATCACCAGCAACTTGGTGGTGGGCGCCTTGGATTCACTCTTGGCGCTGCTCTTGGAAGCTGTTTTTTGCTTCGTCATGGCTGCAAGTTTGCCGCAAATCGCTGCAACTTGTCCAGTGGGCTGTTGTCTGGTGTGAAGTCTGCGACCTCAGGGTGGTCTGTTGCCGGGGTGCTTGCGGAGGCTGAGGCAGGTGGCTTTGCGAAATGGGAGAGAATCTCCCTTGAATTAAGATTTTTGTCCGATTTTTGGCGAAGTTAGGCGCTATTTGCGTTCAGTAGCAATTGAACTGCTGGTAGTCTGGCCCGTTCGCGCGGACGACCATCTCTGCCTTTCGGGGTGATGCGCTCGTCAAGCGGCGGGTAAATCACGAGGTTTGTTGTCGCATCGTCGGTTTCGACCACCAATACCGCCTCTGCCCGGTCGTTTCTCGGGGTGGCGTGGGAGTAGGGAATGTTGCGGTTGAGGAGAAATATCTCCACCTCCTTGGCGCTATCGGCAAAGAGCTGCAGATCGATCTCGGCGTAGCGGCCGGCGGTTCCTTCCAGAACAGACCCTGTCAGATAGGGGCGAAAATCCTGCAAGATAGACATCAGTTCGGCTGCTTTTTGCCGAAGATGGCGAACTCTCTCGATTTGTTCCTCGTCCTGAAAAACACTTTGCCATTCGCGCAAGGCGCTTTCCACCTCGGCGTTGCTCGGCATGGGGGTGTTGTCGGGAAGGCCAAGCTGACGCAGTGCCTTGCGCTTGGCTTGCGAGTAATCGCTGACGCCCTCTTCTGCGATCAGTCGGGCAGCGGTATCGCAGATGCTGGTACGGGTACGGTCAAGCCGGTGTGGCATTGGGGCGTCCGGAGCAGGAGTGGAGAGGATGTAGAATGCGAGCCATTCTAACCGGGAATTCAGGCATGCATATTCACATCCTTGGTATTTGCGGCACTTTCATGGGAGGCATTGCTCAATTGGCCTGTGCGTCGGGTCATCGCGTCACGGGGTGCGATGCCGGCGTCTATCCGCCGATGAGTACGCAACTGGAAGCCAGCGGTATCGAGTTGATCGAGGGGTATGATCCCGCCCAGCTTGCTTTGCAGCCAGATGTTTTTGTTGTTGGCAATGCGATTTCTCGCGGCAACCCGCTGCTGGAAGAAATTCTGGATCGTGGGCTGCCCTATGTTTCAGGCCCGCAATGGCTGGCGGACAACGTGCTGCGCGACAAATGGGTGCTTGCTGTTGCCGGTACCCACGGCAAAACGACCACCAGCGGGATGCTGGCCTGGATTCTGGAAGATGCCGGCATGTCGCCAGGCTTCCTGATCGGCGGCGTTCCGGTGAATTTTGGTACTTCCGCACGACTTGGCGGCACGCCATTCTTTGTCATCGAGGCGGACGAGTACGACACAGCCTTCTGCGACAAGCGTTCCAAGTTTGTCCATTACCGCCCGAGAACGGCTGTGTTGAACAATCTTGAGTTCGATCATGCGGATATCTTCTCCGATCTGGCGGCTATCGAGACACAATTTCACCATCTTGTGCGCATTTTGCCGCGAACGGGGCTGGTTGTCGCCAACGGCGCCGAAGAGAGTCTCGCGAGAGTACTGGCACGCGGGTTGTGGACGCCAGTTGAGCGATTCAATGTGCAGGATGCCTGGCGGGCGGAAGGTGACGACGCGAACGGCAGCTTGCGCCTGTTCAACGGTAGTCAGTTGATCGGTGAAACGGTCTGGGCTTTGACCGGGGCGCACAACCGGGCCAATGCGGTAGCTGCGCTATTGGCTGCACGGCATGTCGGCGTCGCCTTGGACAAGGGGCTGGATGCCTTGTCGCGCTTTGCCAACGTCAAGCGTCGCATGGAGGTGCGCGGGGTGGCCAACGGCGTGACCGTGTACGACGATTTCGCCCACCATCCCACTGCTATTGCGACCACTGTCGCCGGTTTGCGGCGCAAGGTCGGATCGGCGCGGATTCTGGCAGTGCTCGAACCACGCTCGAATACCATGAAGCTGGGAGTGATGAAGGACCAGCTCCCGGCAAGTTTGGTCGATGCCGATGCCGTTTTCTGCTACGGGGCGAACCTGGGCTGGGACGCTGCAGCCGCGCTGGCGCCGATGGGAGACAAGGCATGCGTCGAAGATGACCTGATGCGCCTCGTTGCCCGCGTTGCCCAGACAGCCCAGCCCGGCGATCACGTGCTGGTGATGAGCAATGGCGGCTTTGGCGGCGTTCACGAAAAATTGCTAAAAGCCGTGGCCGGCTGATCCGAGAACGCGCCAAGCAGAAAAGCAGAGGGGCAACCGAAGTTGCCCCTCTTTTCATTTCAGCCGTTACTGCGGGTTCAGACGAACAGCCGGTCGGCGAACAGTGCCGCGAACAGCAGTGTCAGGTAGATGATCGAGTAGCGGAATGTACGCTTGGCCAGCGCATCGCTGTAATTGCGTACCAAGCCGATGGCGTAGGCCAGGAAACCCAGGTTCAGCGCCGTGATTGACACCAGATAGACCCAGCCGCTCATGCCCAGCGAGACCGGAATCAGGCTGGCGGCAGCCATCATCACCGTGTACATCAGGATGTGCTTGCAGGTGAAGGGGATGCCGTGGGTCACCGGCAGCATCGGCAATCCGCTCTTCTCGTAGTCGGCGATGCGGTAGCAGGCCAGCGACCAGAAGTGCGGGGGCGTCCACAGGAAGATGATCAGGAACAGCACCAGCGGCTCGGCGGAGACGCTGCCCGTCATCGCCGCCCAGCCGAGCACCGGCGGCATGGCGCCGGAAGCACCGCCGATGACGATGTTCATCGGCGTCATCGGCTTCAGCAGGGCGGTGTAGATGACCGCATAGCCGACGAAGGTGGCCAGCGTCAGCCACATTGTCAGGTCGTTGATG
>JAUPVD010000146.1 GCA_030917225.1 Pseudomonadota bacterium | reverse complement strand
GGCACCGACAGCATGACGATCAAGGTTTCTGTCAGTCGCTTGAAGTTCAGGTAAAGCAGCAGAAAAATGATCAACAGCGTCACCGGGATGACAATCTTCATTTTCTCGATAGCCCGTTCCATGTACTCGAACTGGCCACTCCAGGTGACGTAGTAGCCGGGTGGGAACTTAACCTGTTCGGCGACAGCCTTCTTGGCGTCGGCCACGTAGCTGCCAATGTCGCGGTCGCGGATGTCGACATAAATGTAGGCAGAGAGCAAGGCGTTTTCGGTGCGGATACTTGGCGCTCCCTTGGCGACGACAACCTTGGCCAATTGCCCGAGCGGAATCATCGCCCCGTCCATGGTCGGGATCAGCACCTCGCGGGCAATCTGCTGCGGATCGGAGCGTAGTTCGCGCGGATAGCGGATGGTGACGCCGAAACGTTCCCGTCCCTCGACCGTGGTTGTCACCATCTCGCCGCCCAGCGCCGTGCCGATCACATCCTGCAGATCGCCGACGGCCAGGCCGTAGCGCGCCAGTTGTTCGCGGTCTGGTTCGATGTTGAGGTAGAAGCCGCCGGTAATGCGCTCGGCGAAGGCACTGGTCGTGCCGGGCACGGCTTTGACCACGGCCTCGATTTCCTTGGCCATTTTTTCCATCTCGCCGAGATCCTTGCCGAAGACCTTGATGCCAATTGGCGTGCGAATGCCGGTGGACAGCATGTCGATGCGCGCCTTGATCGGCATCGTCCACGCATTGGCGACGCCGGGGAATTGCAGCGCCTTGTCGAGTTCGGCGATCAGCTTGTCGGCGGTCAGGCCCGGGCGCCATTCGGATTCCGGCTTCAGATTGATCACCGTCTCGAACATCTCCGTCGGCGCTGGATCGGTTGCCGTGTTGGCGCGCCCAGCCTTGCCATAAACCGAAGCGACCTCCGGGAAGCTCTTGATGATCTTGTTCTGCGTCTGCATCAACTCGGCAGCCTTGGTGATCGACATGCCGGGCAGCGAAGCCGGCATGTAGAGCAAGGTGCCTTCGTTGAGCGTCGGCATGAACTCCGAGCCGAGTTGAGAGGCTGGGTAAATAGAGGCCACCAAGGCAACGACGGCAGCAACGATGGTCATTTTCTTCCAGCGCATGACGCCGGCGATGATCGGCCGATAGGCCCAGATCAGGAAACGATTCACCGGATTTTTCGCTTCCGGCATGACCTTGCCTTGGATGAACAGCATCATCAGGACGGGCACCAGCGTCACCGAAAGCAGCGCGGCGCCGGCCATCGAGAAGGTCTTGGTGAAGGCGAGCGGCGAGAAAAGCCGCCCTTCCTGGCCTTCCAATGCAAAGACTGGGAGGAAGGAAACGGTGATGATGAGCAGCGAGAAGAACAGCGCTGGGCCGACTTCCTTGCAGGCTGCGAGCATGGCATCGGCGCGCTCGGCATTGGTGTGCTCCTCTGGCAAGCGTTCCAGATGCTTATGAGCGTTCTCGATCATCACGATGGCAGCATCGATCATTGCGCCGATGGCGATGGCGATGCCTCCCAGGCTCATCAGATTGGAGTTCATACCTAACAAGCGCATGGCGACGAAAGCGATCAGCACGCCGACCGGCAACATCAGGATGGCAACCAGGGCACTGCGCACGTGCATCAGGAAGACGATGCAGACCAGTGCAACGATGATCGCTTCCTCAATCAGCGTTCGTTTCAATGTGTCGATGGCGTTGTGTATCAGTTCGGAACGGTCGTACACCGTCTGTACCGTGACGCCCTCAGGCAAGCCGGGACCAATTTCAGCTATCCGGTTTTTGAGATTATGAATGACTTCCAGCGCGTTGGCACCATATCGCGCCATAGCGATGCCTGACACGACTTCGCCTTCACCGTTGAGTTCGGTCAGGCCGCGCCGTTCGTCGGGCACCAGTTCGATGCGAGCAATGTCGCGGATCAGCACTGGCGTGCCCTTGTCGCTTTTGAGGACCAGCGTTTCGAGGTCGATCTTGCCGCGCAAGTAGCCCTTGCCGCGCACCATGTACTCGGTTTCTGCCATCTCGACGACGCGTCCGCCGACATCGCGGTTCGAGTCGCGGATGACCTGCGCCACCTTCATCAGCGGGATGCCGTAGGAACGCAGCTTGACCGGGTCGACCGTGACCTGATAGGTCTGCACGAAGCCGCCGATCGAAGCCACTTCGGCGACGCCATGGGCCTTGGTCAGTTGATAGCGGACGTACCAGTCCTGGATGGTGCGCAGTTCGGCCAGCGTCTTGTCTTTGGCGAGCAACGCGTACTGGTAAACCCAGCCGACGCCGGTGGCGTCCGGCCCAAGCGACGGCGTGACACCCTTCGGCATGCGACTGGAGGCGAAATTCAGATATTCAAGGACGCGCGAGCGCGCCCAGTAGATGTCGGTGCCATCCTCGAAAATGATGTACACGAAGGAGGCGCCGAAGAACGAAAAGCCGCGCACCACCTTTGATTTCGGCACCGACAACATGGCCGTGGTGAGCGGATAGGTGACCTGATCCTCGACGACCTGCGGCGCCTGGCCGGGATATTCGGTATAGACGATGACCTGCACGTCCGAGAGGTCAGGCAAGGCATCGATCGGCGTGCGCAATACGGCATAAATGCCCGCGATGGTGATGAACAGGGTGGCGAGCAAGACCAGGAAGCGGTTCCGGCCCGACCATTCGATAATATTGGCCAACATGGGGTGACTCTCCGTGGTTCTCGGTCAGTGACCGGCGTGCGGGTTGGCCCCGGCGGCCGGCGTGCCGGCTCCCTGGTTTGCTGGCAGCGGCTTGACGGCCGTAATCACCCATTCACCGGGCTGCCGCTCGACGAACTCGACGGCGACTTTGGCTCCCGGTTTCATCCCTTGCAGCAGCGATGCGTTGGCGGCCTTGAACTCCATGGTCATGGCCGGCCATTTGAGGCTGGCGACCGGGCCGTGATTGAGGCTGATCGTGCCGGCTGCCGCATCGACGCCATCCACCGTGCCTTCGGCCTGGTGGCTGGCTCCTTTGGCGGCTGGCTGTCCGGGTGCTGCCGCTTGCCCTTCTTTTGGGGCGGCGCCATGGGCGGCGTGGCCGAAACCGCCGACCGCTGCCTTGAGGTTGCTCTCGGCATCGATCAGGAAGTTGGCGGCGACCACCACCTGCTCGCCATCTTTTACACCTTCCAGCACTTCGACATGATTGTCGCTGCGGCCACCGAGCTTGATTTCGCGTGGCTCGAAGCGACCTTCGCCCTGCTGGATCAGCACAATCTGGCGGGCACCGCTGTCGATGACGGCGGAAGTCGGTACCGTGACTACCTGGCCTTTGGTGCCCACCGGCAGTTCGACCTGGGCGAACATCGACGGTTTGAGCAGCAGCCCCGGATTGGCCAGTTCGATTCGAACCGGTACCGTGCGGGTTTGGGCGTTCAAGGTCGGATAGACATAGCTGATCGTGCCTTCGAAGGTCTTGTCCGGGTAGGCGTTGATCCTGGCCTTGGCCTTGGCCCCCGTCCTGACCTGGCCGATGTCCTGCTCAAACACGTCGGCGACCACCCAGACGGCCGACAGGTCAGCCACTTGGTAAAGCGCCTCGCCCGGCATGAAACGCATGCCCTGTAGCGCCTTCTTCTCGGTGACGATGCCGGAAACCGGCGAGCGGAAAGTCAGCGTGCGCCGCGCTTCGCCGGACTTCGCCAAGGCCTTGACCTGCTCTTCCGAAATATCCCAGTTCTTCAGGCGCAACAGGCTGGAATCGGCCAGTTGCTTCATGCCATCCCGCGCCTGGCCGCCAGCGTCCTTCAGCGATTCGACGCCTTGGGCGGCAATTGCGTATTCGCGCTGGGCGGAAACCAGTTCCGGACTATAGACCTCGAACAGTGGCTGCCCCTTGCCGACCGACTGACCGGTGACATTGACGTGCAGGCGCTCGACGTAGCCCTCGAACTTGGGAGAGATCGCATAGATGCGGCGCTCGTCCGGTTCGATACGACCGGCGGCGCGGACCACCTTGTCGAGGACGCGCAATTGGGCGGCTTCCGTCCGCACACCCAGCTTCTGTACCTTCTCGGTACTGATCTTGATCTGGTTGGCCGATGCCGGCTCGTCGTCCTGTTCTCCCTCATAGACCGCAATGTAATCCATCCCCATCGGGTCTTTCTTGGGCACCGGCGAAGTATCAGGCAGCCCCATCGGGTTACGGTAGAAGAGCAGTTTTTTTTCTTTCTTGGCCGGTTCGGCTGGCGCGCTGGCGACCTGTGCCGCATCGCCATGGGAGGCGCCGCCACGTCCGCCCAGCCAGTAACCACTACCGGCGGCCACGGCAACCGCAATAACGCCGATGGTCAGTCCCGCACCCTTGTTCATAGATCTTCCCCTAAAAGACGTTCGATTTCGGCCAGACGCATCTGGGCGTCGACTTGGGCTTTAAGCTGGTTTTGTCT
>JAUPVD010000145.1 GCA_030917225.1 Pseudomonadota bacterium | reverse complement strand
GCACCCGTCGTCGTCAAAATCGTGCGCGCCAATCGTTGCCCACTCGCAATCGCAGTGGTCGCACGTTCCATTGCATTCTTCGTAAGTCATGCCTAACCCTCCGCTCCAGCGGGACGCTCGCCATGCTCGCGCCACTTGGCTATGCGTTATGCGGCAGCAAGTTCGCGCTCCGCCATTTCGCACATCACCCCGCATTCGATGTCGGGCTCGTCTTGGTAACGGCCCTTGCCCGGCGGCAGGTCGCGGAGTGAATACCGCTCGCCGGTCTTGCGGTCGCGGAACAGGTAGGCGCTCGGGCCAATCAATTCCTGCACGGTCGCCAGTTCTTCAAACTGCGACGGGAAGTCACGCCGAATCTTGTTCCAATAGCCTTCGCCGCCCTTCACGCATCCAATGCAGTTGGCGTTCTGGTAGCCAAGGCGGTACATCGCCGGCAGTTCAATCCCCGCCCGCTCAACCATTGCGAGGCAGTCGGCTTTGCCGAGTCCGCGGTCAATCAGTGGCGTCAGAACGCGCCGGCTTCCGTTGGCGTCAAGAAAGGCGTCAAGGCGCTTGCCTTCCTCTGCCGTGTAGCCCAAGACCCACACGTCGTCAGGCTTGCCCCAAGCGTCCATCAACTCGCGTTTCAAAAACTTGGTGCAGGGCGCTCCGGTTCTGCCTGCCATGTACATCCGCCGCCGGAAAACCTCCACCGTCGAGGCGTTGTACTTCGTGTCGCGCAGCACCGTTACCGGCACGCCGAACCACTGCTCGCAGTCGGTGAGGAATCGCCGGTTATCGGGGTGCTCCTGCTCAATGAAGGCGTTTATCACCGCAGTCTCGCGCGTCGCGCCGTATTCGGCTAGCACCAGTTTTGTCGCCACCGCCGAGGCCGCGCCGCAGGAAAATCGAGAAACAATCCGGGGCTCCATCGCTCTATCCTTTCTCCGAAAGCCGCATAACAAGTCATTCCACCGGACGGCCTTCGGCCGCGCGGTGAATTCCGGCGTTAGCCCACTGCATCACAACCGCCTGCGCTATGCCTTCAAATGTCTGGCTCCGGTCGCGCTTGCGTGTCGGTGAAGGAGACATCTTCCAAATCCGCTGTTCCCTACCGTCAACCAAGTTGGTCGGCTTCAGCGGCTCCAAATTGTGCAAGGCAAATCCTGTTTTCTTGGTTTCGCCGTGCCCATGCTCATACGGCTGCACATAGCAAACCGGTGCTCTCAGGTGCTGGAAAATCACGCTTACCGGGTTCTCTAACGCAACCTTGTCGCCGTGCTGCTTTGCCAGTTCCCAGAGACCCACAGTCCAAGCAATCGCCTGTTCGCGCTTGTGGTGCATCGGCATCCCGCGCCCATACCAGCGGTTCCCGCTCACAGCCATAGTGGTGCAGTCCGGGTGCAGAATAATCAACCCCCATCGCCTAGTCGGTATCACTTCAAGAATGTCCTGCTGGTAATGCCAAGCGGGGTTCCCGCGTGTCGGTGCAAGGTCGCACGAGTACGCCTCATGCCCTGCCGCCCGCAGTGCCTTGGTTATCGTCTGGCTCTCTTCGCAGCCAACCAAAACCGGGCTAACACGGCGGTCAACACGGACGCCTGCCGGCGATAAAGCCGCCGTCATGCGCCGGTTACCTCAGCGTTAGACATGATCTTCGCCCACCGTACCTTGTCGCCAGGTATGACATCCGCCTTCCTCTGGCGCCACGGGCGCTTACTCTTGTCGAAGCCGTTGTTCTTTCGCGCTCCCTCGTTTATCCAGCCGGCGGCTTTGTATATCGTTCCCGCGTGGTACGTCGGGTCTTGGTAGCTCACCAACTTCTGAATATCGGGGCGCTCCCTTTGAATCATCAACACCATCACCCGAAGGAATCTAGAAGGCGTGTTCTTGGGCGCGTCGTCGGCTACGGCCATCCGGCGAAGTTCGAGGGTCTTCCCATCGTCAACGTGGTAGCTCACTGGGTTCGACCAATACGCCACCGCGTAGAGAAGCCCGTCGTACTCGGCTCCGAACGCCATCCCACCGAACACGTTCCCGCATTCTGGCAATCGAGAGTGCCAACAACTATTGAGCGCCTTGAACAACTTCTTATCTATCCGTCCTACGGTGAGCTGGAGCGGCGAGGTCGGAATCGAACCGCCTCCCTCCACTTGGAAAAGTGGATGAACTACCCTTATTCGTTCGCCGCATTGATCCATCATGTCTAACCCGTCATTCCACACGGACCCTCCGGCGGCGATGCCGCCTCCGGGCCGGTGAATTTCGCGTTATGCGCCCACATACCAGGGTCGCCCAGACAGGATGCAGTCCGTGTCATCAATCCGTTGCGCCTGCGCTTGCAGGGACTTCCGCAGCGTGTCGGGCATCTGGTTCAGTGTCTGCCAGTTCTTTTCCTGCCCGCAGCCGTCGCACTTCAGCGCACCGTTGCCGAGGCAGTAGTGGATAATTCCGTTCTCGCTCATTGCGGCTTTTCCTCTTCGTCAAATGTCATGTCCGGGTGCGGCACGTCGTCATGCACAATCACCCCATCATCGTCGGCAGGCAGGTATCGCCCACAAACCACGCACCAGTAACCGTCAGCGCATAACAAATCGTTCAAGGTTCGCTCCCTTCGGCCGCCGGACTGCCTTCGGCAGCCGCCTTAACTCCGGCGTTGGGCGTCATGGTTGCCAGCAGCGCATGAATCGCGTTGATCGAAACCGCCTTGTCAGCATCCGGGGCCGGGAGCAGTCGCATTGCAATTTCCATCTGCCGCAATTCGTCCTCGCTGTCCGCGCCAATCAAACCGGCCAGTGCAGAGCGCAGCAGAGCAATGTCGGCTTCTGCCTTCCGCATCGGATGGCTTCCGCACACCTTGATGTGCTCGGTAAGCACTTGGCTTCCGTGTGCAGGGGTATTCTGCGGGTATTCGTGCCCGCAATAAACGCATGTAAGTATTCGTCCGTCCATGTCTTTCTCCGTAGTTACGATCCGCCCAACCAATCAGTGGAGCGGAGCTTCGCAAAAAGCCGCTCAGCCCGCTCACTTCAAGCGTTATGCCGCTCAAAATCACCGCACGCGCGCTTCCAGCCATAACTGGTGTCAATCGCGTTACGCGGCATGTAATGCCTTGGCTTGTGGCCTTTGGCGCACGTCAGTACGTCAAATGCTGGCGGGCCTTTGTACTCGTACCACTTCACCGTGGCGTGATTGCAATCGTCGCAATGGCTTGCTTTCATGATGTTTACCCTGGCATCGGTCGTCCAATCTGGCGCATCCTGTCGCGCACTCGCTGCACCGTTTTCACCGCCCGCGTGTACTCGGCCATCAGGCTCACTACTTCACAATCCACGCATGGCTCCGAAAACAACCGGCCATGCCCGCAGCCTTTCAGCGTTCGCAAGTACGGGTGCGCCGGGTCGTGGTCGCGGCATAACAGGTCGGTCGAGGTCGCCGCTTCGCGGCTGGACTCGTCATTCGCTTCGCTCATTCCTCGCCCCTCACCTATGCGTTAGAGCCCTTGTCCTCCGGCGCGAGCTGCACCGTGTAGTCGAAAAGTCCCTCGCCGTCCTCGCCATGAAACTTGAGATCAAGCGTCCCTTTGCCGTCGTCAACCCAAGTACTCGTCTCCGGCCATTGAACGGCGCAGCCTACTTCCTGGCCAGCAAGCGCCGAAGTGGTTGCCCCAAGAAGTTCAGCCATCGCCTTTGCCTGTCGCATGGCAACCGCCAGTTCGTGCAGGCACGCCTTGATTCTGTCCGCAGGCACCTTGTCGAACACATCCTTCAAGGTCGTCAGTTGGTATTCCATCTCTGCTCCATTCTGTTGTCGCCGCAGGGCTCTAACCCTGCGTTTCAGGGGAGCCGTCGAAGCTGCGCTTCGCCGTCCCCCTGAACTTCGCCGTTATGCAGTCCGTTCTTCGCCTCGTCGCGCATCTGCTCAACCAAGCGCAACAAATACGCTTCTGGCGCAGTCTCTGGCATTGGTATTCCTTCGCTACCAGCCCACACTTCATAGACGTTTCTCGCAACTTGGCGCAGTCGCTCGATTTCCTCCACCAGCACCGCAACAACTGCCCGCGAGCGCAGTCGCGCAGTCACCTCTGGCGTGCAATTCTTTTCTGCCCACTGTAAGGCTTGCGTAAGCGTCATCTTCAACCCTCCTGCATAACTGTGCTTTCGAGCGTCACGCCATGCGCGGCCGTGAGCATGGCGCGGGTCACGGTCGCCGTATCGCCAGCGCCGACTTTCACGCTGCATCCATAAATAGCCCGCCCTGATTCGCTTTGGCGGATTCGATGTTCTTGCACGCCTGCGCAAAGTAGGACTGCTTCAACTCCGACCCGACGAACTTCCGCCCCATCTTGATTGCTTGGTAGCCGGTCGATCCGACGCCGGAGAACGGATCGAAAACCACATCGCCGGGGTTACTCCACAACTGGATGGCGCGCTCGATCAGGTCAAGGGCCATCGGGCAAACGTGGCGCTCGTCCTCGTTGTCTCTGGCGGCTTTGGCGTTGAGCGTGTTGCTGAAGTTGATGTCCATCCAGACCGGCGAGGCGTAGCGCCGCCAGCGTTCGTGCGACAGATTGCCGTGGATCGGCGGGTTCTCGCCACAGAATTCCGTCAGGCCGTCAATATGGGCCACCGGCTCGGTGTTCTCGCCGTCCTTGCGGAAGGCCAGCAGGTATTGCGGAATCCCTGCGCGGCTGCGGGTGGAATCCTTGCAAAGCTGCTTGTGCATCAAGCCGAGCGCCTTCGTCCTGGTCGCCTCGATTAGCGGGTCTTTCCACGCGCAATGCTCGGAGTGAAAGATAAACCCGGCTTTCTGGAATGCCCGAATCACATCGCCGCGAAAGTCCTTTAGCCCGATGTAGCCGTCGCGCTCTTTCATGGCAGGGATATTCATCACGTCGACGCAGACGATCCGCCCCGGTTTGGTGACGCGATGCAGTCCGGCGACGACATGCGCGAAGTGTTCATAGAACTGATCGTCATTGACGCTGTTGCCGAGGTCGCGGTCGCTGTTGCTGTAGGTGTAAAGCGATGCGTAGGGCGGAGAGAATATCGAAAGGTGGATTGAGTTCTCCGGCAGAGAATTCAGCACTTCGATGCAGTCGCCGTTCGCCAGCGTCCAGTTGTCGCCTTGCGCTTGATTCAGGATGTTCATTTTTGACCCCTATGGATATGGTTGAACAATCTCCGCACTAGGTATCCGCGAATGATTGATATGACAGTGAAGAAAGCCCCTATCAGCAAATTGTCTGACAGTGAGATGTGAATTCCAAAGAATGGAAAGATAAGAATCTGCGATGCCAGCGCAACCCCGTACCCAATGGCTACGTTCATTAAAGACTCGATGAATGATTGAAGTCTGGATTGCATTAAATGTGCGTCCATGATCTACGGTCACGAACCTTGTCAATCGTTCGCTGATGTACCCCGAATGACGCTGCCAATTGCTTCGCTGTCAGGCCGTGCCGGTTTTCCCTTATGGCTCGCACCTTGGCCTCATCAAGCTTGGCATGCGGAAGGTCGGAGCCACGCTTGGCCATGGTCAGCGCCCCGAATTGCTGATATTCAAAGCGCGTCATGCAGCCTCCAGCCAGTTAGGGATGACCAGCGCAGCCGCTGGCCTGTATTCGCTTTTGTTGCGCACCTGGCCGCCGTGCAGCGCAGCCGCGTTCAGATCCTTCATGTGTTCGATCATGCTGTTGTAGGTTTCTTCGGCTTCGCGCTCTTTGCGCTTGATGTTCGATACCACCGCGCCCTCGGTTTCTGCCGTGATGACATGGACGTTGACCGGCTTCGTCTGCCCAAAGCGCCAGCAGCGGCGGATTGACTGGTAAAGCTGCTCGTAAGAATCCGACAAGCCGACGAAAGCCATATCGGCGCAGTGCTGCAAATTCAGGCCAAGGCCGGCAATCTTCGGCTTTGAAATCATCACGCGATAGCGGCCTTCGAGGAACCCGGTAATCGCGGCCTCTTTATGCTCATCGGAATCAGATCCTTGCACTTCTATCGCGTCAGGAATCGCCGCCGCTAAGGCTTCGCTTTCGGCATTCAGGTTGCACCAGACAAGGAACGGACGATCCGACTCATTCACCAGCGCAGCGCATGCCGCTACGCGGTCGCCAATCGAATCGCGGCGGGCCGCTTGCCGCTCTTGCAGGGTCTGAGCTTCGACAGCGAACAGGAACCCGCTAGACGGCGCGTGAACCTGTACGCAATGCTCGTGTATATGCAGCGGCGGCAGGATGAATCCTTCGTCGGAATAGCCAAGGTCGGACGGCTTGCGAATCATCACCGCCCACGCCGCCATCCACGTCCAGAATGCAGCATGGGCGTGGCCCTTGACGCGCCATTTACTTGTGTCACCGCCATCATGAGTGAAGTACATCGCCAGCATTTCGCCGCGAGTCATCACCCCAAGGAATTCAGCCTGGGTGCCGAGTTCCATCACATCGTTGGGGGCTGGTGTTGCGCTGGAGCAAAGGCGGAATGGGGTATTCTTGAATGCCTCAATCATCCATGTGCTGTACGCGCCGCTGTAGTTTTTCAGAATGCTGGAGTTATGGACCAGCAGCCCGTTTACGCTGAAAGATGGATGCCGTGTTGCGCCAAGGTCGTAAAAATAGATGCGTCCTTCGGCATTCCTGAATCCCTCCAATTCAGGATTTCCTTGTTCGAGAACCTCAATACCCTCCACCCTAAAGATTCCACGGCGGCTGTTTTCTTCTCGTCCTGATCCTTCCTCGCTCCGTGCGAGAACCCATCCACCTCGATGCACACTTGCATTTCTTTGTTCGCTAAGTCGAGTTTGTAACAGGTTGGATAGCCGGCCTTTCGTTTCCCCAGTGACAAGGCAAATTCCGCTATCCATCCTTGCGGCAACAACCCCATCAAGAACGCTTGCGGCTCCGTCATGCCCTTCCCGTTTCCACCACGTACGGAAGGTTTGTGCTTCATGGCTTTCAATGTGCGGGAGATTTTCGCTCTCGTTTCCGCGCTTGATGTCGGATTCAGCGACGTTATCCTCTCCATTTCCTTGATGGCCTTCGGGTCGCTCGATCGAAGCCATGCTGATTTCTTCGCGCCGCGCTTCGCTGCCACTTCTGGCGAATGAACCTTCGCCAATATTTCCGGCTGAGTCATCCGCCATTTCGCTGAGCAGGATGTCCCGCAAAACCTCCGAACTTTCACTGCCGGATATTTCGGAGAAAACACCACTCCGCACCAAAGACACCGCCTCTCCTGATTCCAGTGCGTAATCTCCTGGGCGCAAATCTTGTGCTCCAACCCATCCGCGCTGCGTGAAGATGGGATGGTTTGGGCTGGAAATAAAACTGCGGTCTTTAATATTGACCTTGATTGCATATTGAACCTCTCTGCGATGAACATCTGAAACGCGATCAACTCCTACCGCATTTACTATGCTATCACCTATTTTAACTTCTTCAATATGCTTCTTAGTAAATTTTCCGTCAATAACGCAATCAATAAGCGTTCCTGATGGAAAGCACTCATCCAATGCCACCGCGCCGAACTGTTCAAGGTGGAAATTCTCTAGCCGCTCGTAGTTCGTTACCGTGATCCTGTTCTTGATTTCGGATTGTTCCTTCGCGTAGGAAAGTTGAATCCCGAACTTCTCGGCCTCGCGCACAAATTGATGCGCCACAGCCAACGGCGCAGCGATGATGCATTCGTGCGGCTGCTTGTCTGCCCACTCCATCTGCATCGGGCCTTTGCCGATGCCGCAATCCGCGAACAGGGCCGCACGGCCCCGGCGCAGCGCCCACTTGACCATATCGGACTGGTGCGGGTAAAGCATGGGGTTCAGCGCGGGAACCGACGCGAGACCGGTGTCCGGGTCAATTACTGATTTGCGCTTCAGGAATTCGAGATAATCCACCATCATCACTCCTTAGTTACGTTTTGCCTGCCAACCCGCCGCTCAAGCGGGACGCGCCGCGATAAGGCCGCGTCGCGCCCCTTAGCTATGCGTTAGAAGGCTTCTTCCCGCCGCACTCCAGCACCAGAAAGTAGCTGTGGAAAATCCTCGCGTGCTTCTGTGTCCCCGCCCTGTTTGGAGACGGAAGGCGATGCTTCGCCGGGAGCACAAACAAATCCGCGAGCCAAGTGCGTGGCTGATCCATGTTTACAACCGGGCCTTGGCTCACGTTCTGCTCCTTCCTCGAATCCGCAGTCCATCAATGATCCTGTTGGCTGCGGTGTTGGCCTCGCCCGGTGCCGCATGTTGGTTGAGGATGTTCAGCAGGCGTTGGCGATCCAGCCGCGCCCGCATGTCGATGTTTTCCGTATCGAGCGTGGTGATGTGGTTGCTCAAGCTGGCCTTGCCGGCGGCGATGCCAGCCTCATAGGCGAGCTTGACGACGTGCCCGAGGGCCTTGTCCATGCGCCATCGTCCTGAGCTATCCGCGTAAAGGAAGCGGGCGAATTCTGCGCGCATGTCATCGAGTAGCAGCATGCTATGCACGATCGGCCGCGAGAGCCATTTGTCCGGCGAGGGTGAGTGCCCTGGCTGCGGTGCGGTGGTCGATGTCCGTTGGCTTGGGTAGTGCGTTGACGAGTCCGTAGACGCCGACGTGGCTGCCGCTGCCGCGCGGCCGTGGTATTTTTCCGATGCGCGTGGCGATGCCCAGCGCACAGAGTTTGACGATGGCTTGTTCGGCGGTGCGTTCGTTGATTTTTGTTCGCGCGGCCAACTCTCGCACGGTGCCCGGTTTTTTGGCCATGGCTCGGATCAGCGCGAGGCGCGCGTGTGGAATCATGTGTTCGGCTAGCTCGAGAATTGAGCGCTCGTCGGCGGTCATGGCTTGCGCGCCTCCTCGGCGTCGATGAGCATGTCGAGAAAATGTCTCGCCTTGCGGAGATCCTCGACGCCGTTCTTGGCGCGCCAGCGGCTGACGTATTTGATGATGCAGCCCTCGGCAAACGGGATGCCGTTGGCGTGGATAAACTCGAACGGCTGAATGGCCATGTCGCGGTAGTGGCTGCCGCCGATCTGGCAGTCGAGCGCGGATTGACGTGGGTGGCTCATCCCTTGAGCCTCCCGACGTTGATTTCTTCGACGCCACGGCATGCGAGGTAGACGCGCTCGCCGCGCTCGTTGTCGAAATAGTGCCCGCTCGGGCGGCCGTTGAGGCAGGCGAGGAGGGCGGCGCGGTCGTCGGCGGCCGCCGCCTCGGCGGCCAGCGCGCGCTCGGTTTCGTAGTCGATGCGGCCGACGATGCCGTAGGCGATGACGATCGCGGCGACGATACCGACGGCCTTGATGGCGTCGTTGCCCGCGCGCATGGCTTCACCCAGGGTGGGGCGGTGCCCCCGCCAGCGGCGTCCGTGGTTGAGGCGCCAGCCTCGGTCATGGGTGTTCATGGGATATCTCCAGTCGGTTGAATTCGCGCCAGGCGCGTTGATAGGCGAAGGGGATGAGTTCGGCGATGGCGGCGTCGATGGCGTCGGCCATGGCGATGGGGGTGTCGGCGTCGAGCAGGCGCCGCAGCGCGGCGCATAGGGCGCGGTGAGCCATGCCGCCTTGTTGTTGGATGGTCTCGATCATCTCGACAGTGGCATGGCCGTCGATCATGAGTTCCTGGACGCGCCGCTCGATCCAGTCGCGATGATCGGTCGGCGTCATAGCAGTTTGACCTGGTAGGGCCAGCTGCCCCGGCGAATGCGGGCGATAGCGGAGAGTTCGAGGCCGCGCCGCACCAGCGGGGTGGCCAGCGCTCGGGCGAAACTGTAGCCGGCCAGCCGCAGCAGCCGGGCGCGGTCGTAGGCGGCGCGCAGGTCGGCGAGTTCCGGGGCGCGGGCGGTGTTCATGCCGGCAATCCTTCTAGGAGTTCGGCCTCTCCGCGCCACCAGTACAACTCGACCTTGAGCAGGGTGCCGGATAGCTCACCCAGCCAGCATCGGTTGATGCTGTCCCACTGGTACAACTGGTCGGCCAGGAAAAACGTGCCGTCGTCCGGGCACTGAATCGCAATGGCCGCGACGGTGGGCGCGGCAGGGATGTGGGTGTGGTGGTTCCAGGGCATGATTCCCTCCGTTGTGCCGGACCTCTCTCCGGTATGTCGCGGGGCTTTCGTTATCCCGTTACGGCCTGTATCGCTCTCGGGCTGCGGCGCCGTTCGGTCGGTCGGCGCGGCCTTGTGTTGCCATTGGCGACAGACTATAGCCAATGGCTAGATTGGTGTCAAGAGCCAAAAGCTAAAAAATGGCGAATAAAAAAGCCCGCGCTGCGGCGGGCCTGGTGGGTGTGCGACTAAATTATTCCAGGGCGTGTCTGGCGTAGGTGAGGTCTTCGATGGATCGGTCTAGACAGTGTTTATTCCATGTGCGTCCATCCTGTGATGGTCCGGTCGGGGTGACAACGAAAACCTCGCGCGCGAACCCGCCAAATCCATTTTTGGCGCGGTAGCGCACGCACACGATGGTTCCGGCCCGGTTGATTCCACCGAATTCCCACTTCACGGAATCTGGGTCGCGTAGATTCATTTTGATCCATGCCATGGCGCCAGCCACGGTCCGGAATCTTTTTTCCTTCTCCGGGTCCGTTTTCCCGCCAAGGGCCGGACATGCAAGCCCGGCGATTACGAGGGCCATGATGGTTCGTGGTATGGGTGACACCAGAAATCCCCTTTCAACTGTCATAGCTTGTTGGCATAATACGCTTCCGCCACTCCGACATGAAAATTATGCGGCCTTTCCTGTTTCGCCGGAAGCCTGGGTGGCGTCGTCTCGCGGCGGCGAGCTTTGAATAAGGGCGAGCACGGAAAGGCGAATATGCTCGGGCACGTTGTAGTGTGCCACTTCTTGGGCAATGCGGGCGATGAATTGCGCATCTCGGGCCGGGAGCGGGGAGGCCTCGTGATTCTGATCCAGCCAGCCAGGGGGTAGCTCGGTGGTGGTCTCGATCCAGCGGGCGGTGACGCTTTTCATGCCGCGCGGTTTTCCGGTTACGGAGTGGGGGGGCCCCCGTATCCATTGACTGACCTGCGCGTCGGATCGTTTCAGCGCGCCGGCGAGCGCGGCGATTCCGCCAACCTTGTCCGCGAGCCGCTTGAGATTGTCGCGCCGAATGTCATCAATTTGTTTCATCGTGCCATTGGATAGCAAGCGGTTTGAGAAATAAATGATCCAAAGGCTTGACTTGATGGGTAGCCATTGGCTACCATGCGCCCATGGATTTGACGACGTATCTTGAAATCCCACGCTCGGGCGCGGCGCTGGCGCGTGCCTTGGGTGTGCGCCAGGTCATGGTCAGCCAGTGGCGGCGCGGAATAAAACAGGTGCCCGCCGAGCGCTGCCCAGCCATCGAGCGCGCCACGAACGGCGCGGTGCGCTGTGAGGATCTGCGGCCGGACGTGGATTGGGCGTACCTGCGGGCGACGGATTGCCCGGCGTCGGTGCCGGCGGAATGAGGTCGAGGGTGTTGCGGCCGAAGCCGCTGCCGGCGGCGCGCCCGATGAATCAGGGCCGCCTTGCGCTGCGCGAGGCCTTTGTCGAGGCGATTCAGCGGTTGCGCCTTTCGCCCGCGCGTGGGTCGGAAGGCCGCGCGGGCCGTCGCTCGAGATGAGTTTCATCGCTGGGCTCCTCCCCGTAAGGGTTGGCCGGGTTGCCGCAGGTGCGGCGCCCGGCATTTTTTTTGGAGGATCGAATGGCCGTTGACCTGAAGGATTTTCGCGGCAAAATCACGCCACTGGCCTGGTGCTACCTGGAGGCCGAGCATCGCGCCACCGGGCGCGATCAGTCGGAAATTGTTCGTGAAATCCTGCACGATTGGGCCTCGTCGAAGCATGTGGCGGCCACTGTAGCGGGCGGCCTGCTGGAAGCCGAGGGAATCTCGGGGAACGTTAGGGAACGTCAGGGAACACGGTGAGCCGACCGAATATGCCGACCATATCCGCCTGGGCGAATGAACTGCGCGCCGTGTTCGGCGCCGCCGAAATCAACGCCGCGATCAGACAACACGGCTACTACGCCCGCGAAAATGGGGCCGAGGTGGGGTGCCGCGCCGACCTGAGTAATGCGGTGTCGCTCGAGCACATGGTCATCATTCGCCCGACGGCGGAAGCCCCGCAGCGGGGGCCGCGTGGCCGATAAGGTCGATACCACCGCATTGTTGGCGAAGGTCGATATCGTCGAGGTGATCGACCGCTACGTGCCGCTCACGAAGAGCGGCGGCGAGTACGAGGCCTGCTGCCCGTTTCATGGCGAGGACACGCCGAGCTTCAAGGTGTCGCCCTCGAAGCAGTTCTATCACTGCTTCGGCTGCGGGGCGCATGGCGATGCCATCGGCTTCCTGATGCAGCACCAGGGGCTGTCGTTCCGGAATGCGGTCGAGGCGCTGGGCGGCGACCTGCCCGAGACCGGTGCCGGGCCGGCGCGGGCGCCTGCCCGCGAGAAAAAGCCACGCTCGCCCTGGGTGCCGATCATGCCGGCGCCGGCCGATGCGCCGGATTCGCCCAAGGCGCACTATGCACGCGGCACACCGCAGAAGGTGTGGCGCTACCTGGACGATGCCGGCCGGCTGCTTGGCTTCGTCTATCGCTTCGTGAAATCGGACGGCGGCAAGGAAGTGATGCCGGTGTGCTGGGCGAAGAATTCCGACACGGGCGCGGAGGAATGGCATTTCATGGCCTTCCCGGAACCGCGACCGCTGTATGGACTTGACCGCCTGGCGGCGAAACCGGAGGCGACGGTGCTGCTGGTCGAGGGCGAAAAATGCGCCGATGCCGGACATGAGCATCTTCCCGAGCTGGCGGTGGTGAGCTGGCCCGGCGGCGGCAAGGCCGACGGAAAGGTCGATTGGTCGCCATTGGCGGGCCGCAAGGTGGTCACCTGGGCCGACGCGGACGCGAAGCGCGTTCCGCTGACGCCGGCCGAGCGCGAAGCGGGTGTGGCGGCGGATTCGAAGCCGATCCTGCCGGAAGCGGAGCAGGCCGGTGTTTCGACCATGGCGCGCATCCGCGGCCGGCTGGCCGATCTTGGCTGCAAACTGTGGGACGTACAATTGCCGCCGCCGGGCGCGAAGCCCGACGGCTGGGACATCGCCGATGCGGTGGTCGATGGCCTGCGCGGCGAGGAATTGGCCGACTTTATTCGTTCCAGCGCGCGGCCCGTCGTTTCGCCGCGTTCCGCCGATGTGGAACAGTCGTTCCAGTCGCGGAACGAGCCGCCGGACGATGGCGTTCCGCCGGTGGGCGACGAGAAAAGCGCAAAGAAGCCGGAAGGGCCGCTGCTCATCGACGCCATGGAATGGATCGACGATTCACGGCCGCAGGAGTGGGTGCTCGATGGCATCGTGCAGCGCGGCTGCCTGTACGCGGTGACGGCCGTGACGAACCACGGCAAGACGGCCATCGGCCTGACGCTGGCGATGTCGGTGGCGGCGGGCAAGAGGTTCGCCGGCCGCGATCTGGTGCGCGGAAAGGTGCTGCTGCTGTGCGGGGAAAATCCGGACGGGTTCCGCACGCGCATGCGCGCCACCATCGATGCGCTGGGTCTCGACCTGACCGATGTGGCAGGCATGATCATGGTGTTGCCTCACGCGCTGCCGATCGCGGATTGCGCGGAACAGATACTCGAAGAGGCGCGCAAGCAGGCCGGCGACTACGCCCTGGTGCTGGTCGATACCTCGGTCAGCTACTACTCGGGCGACGACGAAGACGACAACCTGCAGGCGCGTTCGCATGCCTGGCATTTGCGCGCGCTGACGGAACTGCCAGGACATCCGGCGGTGCTGGCGAACTGCCATCCGACAAAGAGCGCGGACAAGGAAAGCCTGCTGCCACGCGGCGGAGGCGCATTCCTGAACGAGATCGATTGCAATCTGACAGTGTGGGCAGAGGGTGAGGTCGCCCATCTGCACTGGCAGCGCAAGAAGCGCGGGCCGGACTTCGATCCGATCCCGTTCGAATTCCACGGCAAGAGCGTGGAAGAGCATGGCAACAAGATACCGACGGTGGTGGCGATGCACATCAGCGAGACCCGCGCGGTCGAGCTGAAGAAGGAGCGCAACCAGGCCGAGGATCGATTGCTGTGGGTAATGATGCATCACCCCGAGGAGACCTTTGCTGGCTGGGCCAGCGCTTGTGGCTGGAATGGCGACAAGGCGAAGAGCAAGGTGTTCCGGGTGATGGAGCGGTTGAAGGAAGACAAGCTGGTGGCCAAGAATCGCCGCGGGTACGTTCTGACGAAGCCAGGCGAGGAAGAGGCCAAGAAGATTCACTGAGTCCGTTGTCATTGCACCGGTCGGCCCACCGCGGGCGAGAAACCGGAACTTGGAGACAACGGAATGCGGTAAGGCTGGGCGCGTGCCCTTCGCCTGGGAATGAGAATCGGTAGCAGGAAAATGATTCGTTCCAGCATTCGTTCCATAGTGGAACGAGCGCGGAACGAAACAGAACGAAGTGGAACGGCAAGGCGGAACTTTGCCTATTTTTTGGGCAATTTTTTCTTCGTCGTTCGGGTTCGGCGGGCGGGTTTGGGTTTTTTCCCCTCCGTAGGAGGGGGAAAAAAACCCAAGAACAACCCGCCGCCGGGCCGGCAACGAAAGCGAGGTGTGGTGTGGCTGTGCTGCCGTTTGCGTGGATGTACGGTGATCCGGCCGAGGTGCGCGAGCGGATGGAGGAGGAGATAGAGCCGAAGCTGAAGATCGGGATGGGGCGGGAATTACGGAACAAGCGGCGGCGCATTCGTGCGCTGGTGAAGGCGGTGAAGTCGGGGCGACTGAAAGGGCAGCGATGAAGGCGAGGATTGAGGTGCTGTTGTCGATCTGGGGGCGATGGGCGATCAAGCGGGATTCCGGGGCATTGGGCTATCCAGCCATGTCGCCGATGTTTCGCGGGGCACCAAAGACGGATGCCTTTGGCTCTGCCGCGCCACTCGGATTCGTCGAGTCTGACATCCTGGCCGTTGATGCGGCGGTGATGCGGCTGCCGTCAGGTCTGCGCGTCGTGGTGATCGATGTGTATCAGCGGGCAGGATCGATGCGCGCTGCCGCGCGGCGGCTTGGCTACAGTGTGCAATCAGTCGGGAAATACCTGGATTCGGCGCATGACAAGATTTCGCTTGACATCGAAAATCAATGCGAACAAAATCAGCGCCAATTCGATAGGGTGCGAAGTTGCGCCCAGCAAGGAATGAAGCCCGCCACGGCATAGCCGAGCGGGCTTTTGCTTTGGCGATGAACGAGCGCAAGAGTAGCGCAGCAAGGGGCTACGGGTCGCGGTGGCAGAAGGCGCGGGAAGGCTACCTGCGTTGTCATCCGCTATGCGTGATGTGCGAAAGTCTCGGCAGGGTGTCGCCGGCATCGGTGGTTGATCACATCGATCCGCATCGGGGCGACCAGCAGAAGTTCTGGGATTCTGAGAACTGGCAGGCGCTGTGCAAGC
>JAUPVD010000013.1 GCA_030917225.1 Pseudomonadota bacterium | reverse complement strand
GGTCTCAATGCCAAACTGAAGGCGGAGCCTGGTCTTACGCTTCTGGTACCGGCCGGTGAGGGCATCGGCACCTCCGATATGGCCGCCCTGCCCGAACAGCCTCGCCTGCCATCGGCAGACCCGGCGCCGGCGCAAGCCTCCGCCGGAAAGTCATTGATCGTGAAGAAAGGCGAGACGCTTGCTGCTGCGGCGCGCCGTGGCAATGTCAGCGTCGCTGAAATCCGGCGGCTCAACCAGCTCAAGACCGATCGTGTAGCACCCGGGACCCGCCTGGCGCTGGCGGCGCCGGCCATCAGCAAGGGGGCTCCGGCAGCACCGGCCGCCAAGAAGCCGCGCATAACGCGCTACACCGTCAAACGTGGCGACACCCTGCAATCCATCGCTCGCCAGTTCAAGGTCGATCAAAAGGATCTCATGCGCTGGAACAATACAACTTCGGCCGCCCTCCGCCCGGGACAGCAACTGACCATTCAAGTCGCCCAGAGCGGCTGAGCCATTCGTCCCCCTCGCGCCCATCGCACTTCACAGGTGGCAAACCAACCTTTTTTTGTTGCGCCGCACAAAAAAGTTGTTGACCTTGGGAAATAGCTATGTAGAATGTGATTTGTGCACCGCAGCAATTCCACTCCTGTAATGATGGAACGTTGAATTGCCAGGTCGATTGCCCAACATTACTTACCAAGGAGTTTCACCATGATCAAGACCAATGAACAGTTCGCTTCCGCCAACAAAGCTGCCGTCGAGTCGCTGCTGACCGTTGCCAACACCTCGCTGGCTACCGCCGAGCGTCTGGCTGCCCTGAATCTGAACACTGCCCGCGCCCTGATCGCCGACAGCGCCAGCAACATCGCTGCCCTGCTCGCCGTCAAGGATCCGCAAGGCTTCCTGGCACTGCAGACCGCGCTGGCCAAGCCGGCTGTCGAAAAGGCTGTTGCCTACTCGCGCAGCGTCTACGAAATCATCACCGAGTCTTCCAATGGTCTGTCGCAGATCGTCGAAGGTCAGACCGCTGAGCTGAAGAAGAACGTCTCCGCCGCCATCGAGCAGACGCTGAAGAGCGCTCCGGCTGGTTCGGAAACTGTTGTTGCTGCCGTCAAGTCGGCGCTGGCACAAGCTGATTCGGCCTTCGAAACGATGAACCAGTCGGCCAAGCAAGCCAAAGCCACGATCGAAGCCAACGTTGCCGCCGCGAACGCTGCAACCGTCAAGCTGATGTCCAAGGCTGCTTAATTTCCTTTTTTCCCCAAACAGGGGGAGAATGCTAACCCGGGTCTAGGCCCGGGTTTTTCCATTTTTGAAATTGCAGGAGTAGCACATGCCGACCGTGATCAATTCGACCATTCTGGATTTCCTCAGAGCCAATGGCCCACGCCTGGATTCCGAGATTGCCGAAGCGTTGAAGATTCCACTGACACGCGTTCGCAATCATGTTGCGGATTTGTCTTCGTCAGGCGACCTCATCTGCTGCAACACGATCCAGTTCAAGGATGGCAACAGAATAGAAGGCCTGAGCTGCCGCCTGTCCTGCTACACGCCGCCTGCCGCCCGCGGCAGAAAACCGGGCGTGAAGCGCAACACGGCAACAGACCCGCTCGCTGAATAAAGCTTCACCGGCCGTATTCAAGCTTTTCAAGCTTGAACATCTGCTTATTTGAGCAGGTGACAGCGCACAATCCGCGAAGTCGATATTACTATCTCTGCAGGATAGACTTCGCGGCATTCCGCTTTCGCAAACACGCAGCGCGGATGGAAATGACAACCTGTCGGGGGCTTGGCCGGCGACGGGGTTTCCCCCGGCAGCCGGATGACATTGCCCGCTAGCCCATCTGCTGCAGCCGGCCGCGGACTCGGCACCGCCGAGAGCAGTGCCTTCGTGTAAGGGTGCTGCGGATCCCGCAAGACCTCTTCCACCGTTCCCCGTTCGACAATACGACCGAGATACATCACGGCCACCTCGTGCGCGAGATGTTCGACCACCGCGAAATTGTGGGTAATGAAGAGATAGGCCAGCCCCAGCGAGGACTGCAACTCGGCCAGCAGATTGAGAATCTGCGCCTGCACCGAAACGTCAAGCGCCGAAGTCGGCTCGTCACAAATGAGGATTTCCGGCTGGACAGCCAGCGCGCGGGCGATGGCGATGCGCTGACGCTGGCCGCCGGAAAACTCGTGCGGATAACGGTCGGACACCGCCGGATCCAGCCCGACCTGCCCGAGCATGGCGGCAACTGCATCGCCAAGCGCCTTGCCTGATGCCGAGTCCAGCGCCTGCATGCCTTCGGCAATGATCTCGCCGACACGCATGCGCGGATTGAGCGATGCGAACGGATCCTGAAAGACCATCTGCAAGCGACGGCGCAACGGCCGCATGGCGGCACGCGACAAACCGGCGATCTGCTGGCCGTCGAGGAGGACGCTCCCTCCTGTCGGCGTGATCAATTGCAGCAGCGCCTTGCCGACCGTCGTCTTGCCACAACCCGATTCGCCGACCAGCGCCAACGTGCGGCCCGGAACCAGCGTCAGCGAAACCCCGTCAACGGCGCGTACATGACCGACCGTGCGCTGGAAGACACCTCGCCGGATCGGGAAATGGACCTGCAGGTTCTCCACCTGCACGATCGGAGCAAGACGCGCTTCAGGCTGAGCAAGCGACGTACCGGTATCAGGCAACAGACCTGCTGGCGCGGAAGAAGCGCCAGGCTGCTGCACGACATCTTCTGCTGCCCAGAAGCAGCGCACTCGATGACCGGGCGCCAGCTCGACCCATTGCGGCGGCTCCTCGCGACAACGCGCCATCGCATGCGGGCAGCGCGGCACGAAGCGGCAGCCCGTGGGCATCTCGGCGAGTGACGGCACCTGACCGGGGATGGTGGCCAGACGCGTACCCCGCTGCGCCAGATCCGGCAGCGCCGCAAACAGGGCCTGCGTATAGGGGTGCCGCGGCGAAGCAAAGAAATCGCTGCGCGGCGCTTCCTCGACCAGTTCGCCGGCATACATCACGCCAACCCGATGGGCCATGCGCGCCACCACACCGAGATCGTGCGTGATCAGCAACATGCCCATGTCGCGCTCGGCCTGCAGGTCCTGCAGCAGATCGAGAATCTGCGCCTGGATGGTCACATCCAGCGCGGTCGTCGGTTCATCTGCCACCAGCAAGGCGGGATCACCGGCCAGCGCCATGGCGATCATCACCCGCTGCTTCATGCCGCCGGAAAGCTGGAACGGATATTCGTCCACTCGCCGATCCGGGTCGGAGATGCCTACTGCAGCCAGCAATTTCGCCGCGCGCGCCCGGATGGCATCGCCCTGCAACCCGGCATGGCGCTGCAGCACTTCGCCAATCTGATGGCCAACGGTCATCACCGGATTAAGGCTGGTTGCCGGCTCCTGGAAGATCATCGCCATGCCACCGCCACGTACTTCGCGCATCTCCGCTTCCGGCAGCCCGAGCAACTCGCGGCCGGACAGCACAACCTCGCCGCCCAACACGCGGCCGGCAGCGGGCAACAATCGCATCAAGGCCAGCGCCGTCGCCGACTTGCCGCAACCTGACTCACCGAGCAGCGCAAAGGTCTCGCCCGCCGCGACATCGAAGGAAATGCCAGACACGGCCGGCAATACCTGGCGCCCCGCAGCGAAGCCCATGGCCAGATCACGCACCGAAAGCAAGGGCGGATGGAGATCGTCGCTCATCACGCCATCCTCGGATCAAAGGCGTCGCGCACCGCATCGGCAAGCAGATTTGCAGCAAGGACCAGCACGAACATGAAAGCGAAGGCCGCCACCAGCGACCACCACACCACCGGTTCGCGCCCGAGTTCCATGCGCGCATTGTTGATCATCGTGCCAAAGCTGATCATGGTCGGATCAACGCCGATGCCGACATACGAGAGAACCGCCTCCGCCAGCACCAGCCCGGAAAAATCCATGACCAGCGCGATGATGACGATATGCATCAGGTTCGGCAGCAGGTGGCGGCCGATGATGCGCAGATCGGAAACACCGAAGGATTGCGCTGCCTGCACATATTCCAGCTCGCGCAGCTTCATCGCTTCACCGCGCAGCAAGCGCGCCAGGCCGGTCCAGCTGGTCAGTCCGAGGATGAAACACAACGCCAGCAGGCGCAGGTCGGCACGTTCGGCGGCGGTGGTGAACCACTGCGGATGGGTGTCGATCACCACCTGCATCATCAGCACCGCAGCCGCAATCAGCAGCACCCCGGGAATCGAGGACAGGGTCGTATAGAGGTACTGGATCAGGTCGTCGACCCAGCCACGGAAGTATCCAGCGAGGATGCCGAGAAAAACGCCCAGCGGCAACGTCACCAGCGTTGTCACCAGCCCGATCACCAGCGCCGTACGTACGCTCTTGAGCACCTGGTAGAGCACATCCTGCCCCACCTTGTCGGTGCCGAAGACATGATACGCACCTGCCGGTGCGGCGATCAGCGCCACGGCGATCAGCACCGCAGCCACCGTTGCCAGCACGGCATTCCAGGCAAAATCCGTTTCTCCGCGCCAGACCAGACCCCAGGCCTTACCCATCGCCCCATTGGCAGACTGCGCCACACGTCGCACGACCAGACCGGCAATCGCCAGCCAGACCACTGCTGCCAAAGCAAGTCCCCGCAACCAGCGGCCGACGATATCGCTGCCCGCAGCCGCTTCGTCGGCGCCGAGATGGATACCGCCGAACTTCAGACGGGGATAGTCACGCATGGTCCGCAAGGAACCGTCTGGCTGACGCACCTCGATCATTTCCTTGGCGTAGGCGCGTGTCGCCAAGGGTTCCGAATAGGTCTT
>JAUPVD010000144.1 GCA_030917225.1 Pseudomonadota bacterium | reverse complement strand
TTCGGCGGTCACGCCTCCGCCAGCGCCCGTACCTACAATCACCACATCGGCTTCCAGTTGACGATCCCCTGTCAGCGCTGACGCATCAACAATCTGCCAACCACGTGCCAGGCCTTCGACGTATGGGTCAGTAAATTTGCTCATATTATTTTCCTCAATTGCTCGCCTGAGCCGCCAGCACATGCGATGGTGGGCCCCTGTAACCAAGCTTGTCCCAGCTTTGCGGGCTGCCATACCAGGCAGCCATCACCAGCATGTGCAAACCGTGAAAGCCACTGCGCAGTAACTGGAAACGGCTTGCTCGCCAATTGGCAATAAAATGCTCGATTTCGCGTGCATCCGCCTTAAGCCAAGGTTGCGATACACCAGCCAGCAAACGACGCGTAACCGGAAAATTCAGCAGCGAAAACAGTTGCTGCAACTCTTCCTGCACAGCCGGTTGAAGCGCAGCCACCGCCTTGTCGATGCCCTCCACCACGCTCTGAATCGCGCTGGCACGAGCCGGCAGATCCTGCGGAAACGCCCCCTTTAGCATCACGGCAGCCAGCGCGGCCAGCATATTGCAGCTACCGGCCGATAAAACCTGATATTGATAAGGGCCCGCACTCTGCCATTGCGGCTCTGGCTCGAACGGGCCATAAAGAGCCCGGGCAACGGCCAGCGTGGCAGCACCGGCAATCCCGGTTTTGATGAACTGACGACGCGTCAACATGATTTTCTGTTATCTCCTCTGCCATTTTCATTCCACGCCAAGCCACGCTGTAGCGGCTTTGAAAAAAATGACCATCGGCCATTTACTGCCACAAAAAATAGCGGTTTCTGCCTTTAACGATGAAATGTTCCGGCTACGCGGCTTGTCAGAGTTAATAGTACAATCGCCACAATAATCCCTGAGCGCTGTTCACGACGTGGCGCAGACAGCATCTTGCGGATGCCGTTCAGCCGCTAACAAGTCTTCATCAACCGCCAATTTAGAGCAAGAAATCTAATCGCCAGCGACAATAACACAAAGCCTTTATGCTCATCGACTTCTTTTATCAGCTCAAAGATGCCAAGGTGCCCGTCAGCATCAAGGAGTTTCTGACCCTGCTGGAAGCGCTGGATAAGCGCGTGATCTCCGGCAGCCTCAACGATTTTTATTATCTGGCCCGAACCTGTCTGGTGAAGGACGAGAAACATTTCGACAAGTTTGACAAGGCATTCGGCAGCTACTTCAAAGGCGTCGAGTCACTCGGTGAACTGCTGACGGCAGAGATTCCCGATGACTGGCTGCGCAAGGAGTTCGAGCGTTTTCTCAGCGAAGAAGACAAAAAGGCACTGGAAGCCATGGGCTGGGACAAACTCATGGAAACCTTCAAGGAACGCCTGAAGGAGCAAAAAGAACGTCACGCTGGCGGCAACAAATGGATTGGCACCGGCGGCACCAGCCCGTTTGGCGCCAATGGCTATAATCCCGCCGGCATCAGCATTGGCCAGGAGCAATCGCGCCACCGCAAGGCGGTAAAGGTGTGGGATCAGCGTGAGTTCAAGAACTTCGACGATCAGGTGCAACTGGGCACGCGCAACATCAAGGTTGCCCTGCGCCGCCTGCGCCAGTTTGCCCGCGAAGGCGCGCCGGAAGTGCTGGATCTGGACGACACCATCCGCGCCACTGCCAATAACGCCGGTTATCTCGATATCAAAATGGTGCCGCAGCTGCACAACAAGGTAAAAGTACTGCTTTTTTTTGATGTGGGCGGCTCGATGGATGATCACATCCGCAGTTGCGAAGAACTGTTTTCGGCAGCCAAAACGGAGTTCAAGCATCTGGAGTATTTCTACTTCCATAACTGCGTTTACGAATCGGTATGGAAGGACAATAAGCGCCGTCACAACGAGCGGATGTCTACCTACGACGTAATGCACACCTACGGGCCAGACTACAAACTGATTTTTGTCGGCGATGCAACGATGAGCCCGTACGAAATCGTCTACCCCAATGGCAGCGTCGAACACAACAATGCCGAAGCAGGCCAGGTTTGGATACAACGATTGCTGGAGCATTACGGCAGCGCAATCTGGCTCAACCCGGTTGCAGAAATGTACTGGGATTACACAGAATCGCTGCACATGATCAAACAGCTGATGCAGGATCGCATGTATCCGCTGACATTGGAGGGACTGGATCGCGCCATTCGCCGTCTGAATAAAAGCCTTTAAGGACTCCAGAGAGCTGTTATCCGGCCACCGCCGGATAAGCAAGGCAATGGCCATATTGGGACAATATCCGGCGTAAGGTTAATTGTGTGTAAGTGAATCGCCCCGGGTATCGCGGAGGCTGGTTGGCTTAAGTTAAAGCAGCAGTCTCGACCTTCTCGGCGATTTGCCGCCAGTAGTTTGCCTCAGCTTCGGCCGGAGGGATATAGCCGATCGGCTCTAGCAGGCGTTGATGGTTGAACCAGTGCACCCATTCCAGGGTTGCCAGTTCCACCGCTTCCCGGGTTTTCCAAGGTGCCAGACGATGGATCAATTCCGCCTTGTACAGCCCGTTCACGGTCTCGGCCAGGGCGTTGTCATAGCTGTCTCCCTTGCTCCCGACCGAGGGTTCTATGCCGGCTTCGGCGAGACGCTCACTGTAGCGGATAGAAACGTATTGAGAGCCCCGGTCACTGTGGTGGATGAGTGCCCCGGTGTTCCCGGACTGCCGGTCGTACAAGGCCTGCTCCAGCGCATCCAGCACAAAATCCGTCCGCATCGAAGTGCTGACACGCCAGCCGACGATCCGCCGGGCAAACACGTCAATGACGAAGGCCACATACAACCAGCCCTGCCAGGTCGAGACATACGGTTGAGTAGGCCGGGGGAGTTGCACCCCCATGGCCCAGCGCGCCCCCTGCGACAGAGGCGCCCGGCACTTGGCAGGCATGGGTCACCGCCAGTTTGAAGGATTCGGTGTGTGTCCGCCGTCGGCGGCCTGGGATTTGAATTTCCATCGATAGTGTCCACTTAAATTTTTAGTGGACACTATCTTCATCGGTCTAGCGGGAACTGGGGAGATGGGTTGGCGAGACGCTTACAAAGCTGAGGCAAACTACTGGCGGCAACTCGCCGAGAAGGTCGAGACTGCTGCTTTAACTTAAGCCAACCAGCCTCCGCGATACCCGGGGCGATTCAAGATCGATGTGGTCGTCATCTACAAGATTGATCGCCTGACGCGCAGCCTGGCAGATTTCTCCAAGATGGTCGAAGTCTTCGAACGCTATGGTGTGTCGTTCGTATCGGTCACTCAGCAGTTCAATACCACCACTTCGATGGGGCGGCTGATGTTGAATATTTTGCTTTCTTTCGCTCAGTTCGAGCGCGAGGTCACCGGCGAACGTATCCGCGACAAGATCGCGGCCAGCAAGCGCAAGGGTATGTGGATGGGCGGCGTGCCACCGCTGGGCTACGACGTGGAGAACCGCCGACTGGTACCCAACGAACGTGAGGCCACACTGATCCGGCACATCTTCCAACGCTTCGTCGAACTCGGCTCCAGCACTGCGCTGGTCAAGGAGCTGAAACTGGATGGCGTAACGTCCAAGGCGTGGATCACGCAGGATGGCAAAACCCGCGATGGCAGACCGATCGACAAGGGCCACATCTACAAGCTCCTCAGTAATCGGACTTACCTTGGTGAGTTGAGGCACAAAGAGCAGTGGTACCAGGCAGAACACCTGCCCATCATCGGCCGTGAACTGTGGGATAGTGTCCATGCGATCCTGGCCACCAATGGCCGGGTGCGCGGCAATGCAACGCGGGCGACCGTGACGTATCTGCTCAAGGGGATCGTGTTCGGCAACGATGGGCGCGCGCTGTCGCCTTGGCACACGACCAAGAAGAACGGGCGTCGTTACCGCTACTACGTGCCCCAACGCGACACCAAGGAGCACGCGGGTGCCTCGGGCCTGCCGCGTCTGCCCGCCGCAGAACTCGAGTCGGCCGTGCTTGACCAACTGCGCGCGATCCTGCGTGCCCCGAATCTACTCGGCGACATGCTGCCGCAAGCGATCAAGCTCGATCCAACCTTGGACGAAGCGAAGATCACCGTGGCCATGACCCGGCTCGACGCGATTTGGGATCAGCTGTTCCCGGCGGAACAGGCCCGGATCGTGAAGTTGCTGGTCGAGAAAGTCATCGTGTCACCCAATGACCTCGAAGTGCGGTTGCGCGCCAACGGCATCGAACGTCTGGTGCTGGAGCTGCGTCCCGAGCCTACCAACCAAGCAGCCGAGGCACTGGCATGAGCGATATCCGCATCCAGAAGACCGGCGAGCCCGACATCCTGCAGACCAGCGACGGCAGGCTGACCTTGTCCGTGCCGATCCAGATCAAACGCCGCAGCGGCCGCAAGCTGGTCACCTTGCCAAACGGCGAAACCGCGCCGGTTAGACCGTGGGACGTAGCACCGACCTCCATCCAACTGGCGCTGGCCAGGGGCTACCGCTGGCTGGCGATGCTGGAATCAGGAGAGGCGAAGTCGTTGAAGGAGATCGCCACGCGGGAAGGCATCGACAACAGCTACGTCAGCCGCATGGTCAACCTGACGACGCTGGCGCCCGACATCGTGGCGGCCATCCTGGACGACGCATTGCCGAATCACATCACGCTGTTCGATCTGGCGGTCGATCCGCCGGCGCTGTGGGATGAGCAGCGATCTCGACTTACAGTTCGCGACTGAATTGTCGGTGACAGTGGGTGTTTGATGCTACGGCTGCAGGTCAGTTATCAGCTGTTCCACCAGCTCGTGCGTGCTCGGCGCATACATCGGGAGCTGTCGGTGTGCTTGTCGAAATATCCCGACCAGCAAGCACGCCGTGAAGAGCCAGAAGTGCGACTCTTTGGCGAGCGTGCTACCGGATATCATTGCCTGGATGCGCGTTGTAATGGGCGGATATTCCGCTGTTCCCCACCGAGCGCTTTCCGGGGTTATTTCGTGCAAGATCATTGCACCGAGGGCGATCCCCATTGATCGCTTATCCAGCACCCTGCTGAAAGCCTGGCCAACAGACTGGGCATAACTTTCAACCTTGTCGGTAAGAAATGACCGCGCCCAGACATCGCACGCAATTTCTTCTTCACGCCGATCGGCGGGGCAGTCGCCGTCGCTGAGAAATTTCACGTGCCGCAACTCATGAAGAAAGACGTAGGCGGTCGCCAGACAGACCAGATCGAAGGCCACCATTTCTTGATGGCTGCCGAGAGTTTCTCTATCGGCTTCAGGACGCGGCACATCTTGCGGCCTGGTGGTGTGAACTGAACTTTTCTCTTCGATGATTGATCGAGCTGAATTTGCACGAGACCTGTAATCCATCTCGAAAGCAGCAAGCTCGTCATCGGCGCACAGTATGTCTTCAATGGCCCCGTCAGTGATGCCGGCCAGAATGATCGCCGGAGAGTAGGTCTCGATCGATCTCCAGCCGTTGAAGCCAAGCAGCCAGATTGCTTCGAGTGTCTTGTGGTCAAACTGGATGCGACCCTTGCCGGCGCTGATGTTCACGCCTCGAGCGTCTTCGACTACGCAGACCTTGGGTGCATAGTGATTCCATAGGTCCTTAATTTCTTGTTTGCGCTCGGGTGCGGCGCCTTGCAGCAGAGATTTAACAGCGACGCCTGCTTCAACCATTGCTGCACCCATTGATCGCTGTTTCCAGCGCGCGCAGGCGATCGACCATGGCATCGAAGGCGGGAGGCTCGCCGATGAACATGCCGGCACCGATCATGCGCTGGAAGTCATCGCGCAACGCGGCTAGTGCGGTGTCTTCCGGAATCAGTTTGAGCTGCCCGGCCAGGCATGCGTCGTAGTTGGCGTAGCTCGCGTTGTAGAAGATCTTCTTGTGTTTGACGACGTCTGCAAGCAGAGCGCGATCGACCACAGCGGCTTGCCCATGTTCAATGTCGGCCAACATCGCCAAGTCGTACCAATGGCGTGACAGACGTTCGGCGCCTGTGCGGAACTCTTCGCGCTGACATTCGACGTGCATCAACGTCGCCTTCTCCCAGAAGGTACGTGCTGGGGACAGCACACTGACCGTCGGCTGCGGGAATTCGAGTTCAGCGACATGTTCCGCAATGTCGGGCCGCACCACATGCTCCTCATTCGGCTCGGTGATGTTGCGGCCACCGAACTCGATCAGGACGCTGTTACCGACGTAGTCTCCGGATTTCTCCAGCACGGTCGGGTAGTGCACTCGCAACTGCTCGCCGTCATCGCTGATTTCAAGACGGAATGCGTCGGCGCTGAACTCGGTGGCCAGCATCTTCTGGAAGTGCGGCGCCACTACACCGTGAGCATGGTCGCGCACGAAGGATTTGAGATCCTCGCTGAACTTCTTCAGCCGATTGCGCGAGACCCCTTCGGCAAATGGGGCGAAGGTTCCGTCCAGTCCTCGATAGTCGAGGGTGATGTCTACGTCCTCGGAGAAGCGTGCGATGGCTCCGAAAACTTTGGATAGTGAGGTGCCGCCCTTGAAGGCCATCGGAAGTCGATCGGGCATGGTGAACAGGATCTGTAGCACCCAGCAGACCCATACATCTTTTTCCAGTACAACAGGTGAGCGTGCAAGCTGCGGAGCAAGCGCCCGGTAAATTTGGGACTGCTCTTCTCGTTCGAGATGCAGGAAGGACTCAGGCATGAGCTGCCATCCGCTCGTTTCGGAAGATGGCGTCGCTCATCCACGCAGGCATCGAGCTGGTGGCTGACTTCAGCACCTCGAACTCGCTCGATCCCAGCTTGCGCCGAATCTTCTCGACGAGAGCTGGAGTCACTTCCTTTTTGCCGAGGTACCACATTGCCGCAAGCGCGAGCCCCGCAGGTCGGCCGGCTAGGGCCAGCTTGCGCTGACAGACGTGCTGCAGTCGGATCTCCATCTTGCCCACGCGGATGCGCTTTGACGGGCCCGATGTCACGAATACAGATTGGGTTGGAACCTGAGTGGTCAGTTCGAGCCGACGCGCAGCTTCGGCACCGTGAATCTGGACAACCGCCCCAGTGGTCTTGGCAACGGTCTCGGCCACCTTCAGCGGTTCAGGCATCACCTTGCCGACGAAACGGCTGACCTCAGGACGCACAAAGACGCCGCGCGTCACTCGCTCGATCGACCCTGCCTTGACGAGGCGCGACAGAGTCTGATCGACGGACGCACGCGTGCCGCACTCAAGGAATGCCGTCGGGGTGAAAGGCTCCCCAATCGGCATCGCCTCGATGCGCTCGCGAATCAGCTCGGCGGTCTTGGTCGTCGTGTTCATGTCTGAAAATATATGCGAGTTTCTGACAAACTGCAAGTGCGACAGCTCGCTGGGGTGAGCGTGTGTCCCCTCTGGCAGCCAATGCTGCAATCCAACCGCTTGATTCGTCCGCGCGTAACCAACTGATCTGTAATGGGGGCGGTCGCGAACTTTGCGGACTTCAGGCCTATTTCGGAGAGCGAGGTCGGAGCGAGGAATGGCCAGGAGAGAGTGGAATGTGGCCCGGAACGGCCAATTCAGGCGGTTGGCGAAGTCCGCAGGCGTTCGGAGGAACCCGCACGAGTACGCGGGAACTGGCGCGATCAGGCAAGAAAAAACCCCAACCGAGAACGGTTGGGGTTTCAATATTGGTGGCGGATGGTTGACCAAGTGCCAACTGGCCTCCCGAGCTTATGAGCACTGGTGCGGAATGCTGCGGGTGACGGGAAGCCCCCGACTGTGCTCCGCGCAATGTCCGCACATGTCCTGTTGGAGGCGCGTCTTGAAGCCACGCTTCCGCCGGATAGGCTAGTTTTCCTTGTCGTGACAGTTACTTAGGCCGACATCGAAGTTCCGGTCGGACAAGCGGCAATGTCCGATCAATGTCCGGTTCGAGTCCGATCACGTCCGATCCGTCCGCCGGTAGATCGTCCCAGAGCCCTTGCCGATACGCAGCAAAAGACCTGCATCCGCAAGTTCAACCAGGTCGCGACGTGCCTGCCTGTCCGTAACGTCTGCAGCGAAACGCTGGTGGTATTCACCTGGTCGAATCTGCTCCCCAGTCCGTAGTCGCTCCATCAGCAAACGCTGGCGCGGGTTGGCCACAAAGGCCTCGGCACCTTCACCCCCTCTACCAAAGATCGTCAAGGTCACACCCGTTGTGCGATCCACCCCCTTGGGCGGAGGCAAGCCGTGATCCCGGCAGGCATTGATGATCAACTGCCCGCCGCGCCCGATGCGTTCCATCAGGCCACGCAAGTAAAAGACGTGGGCGATGTCCGGATTTGTCGGCAGAGACGGAT
>JAUPVD010000143.1 GCA_030917225.1 Pseudomonadota bacterium | reverse complement strand
GGCACCGAGCTTCTTCGCCATGGAGGTCATCGTCATCACCTGCAACACCGTGGCCATCGGTCTCATTGCGCGCACCCTGCTGGCCGACCGTTCCTCGCCGGCTGCCGTGCTGCTCGCTTTCTTTCTGTTCGCTCTGCTTGTTCGGGCCATCGGTGCGTCGGTGCTGCTGGGGCCGCGCGAGGCGATGGCCTGGATGACACCGGGCGCCGGGCTCGGGCTGATCTTTGGCGGCGCGGTGCTGACAATGGCACTGTTCGTTCCTGCCAGCGGACGTATCGCCATCGCCGGTCTGGCGCTGATGGCGGGCACCGTGCTGGTCAATCTGGCACCGACCAACCCCTATTCGGTCGCGGCACTGGCCACCTGGCGGCAAGGCCATTTCCTCAATTTCAATGGTCTGACGCGGCTGATCGCCAGCCTCTGGCCCTTTGTCGCCCTGCCGTATCTGATGCTGCTTGGACGCCGGCTGTAGCACAGTTCGGATGGGCTTAAGGGTCACTTAAGCCCGACGACGCACACTGCGCACTTTCTGTGCTGAAAGTGCTGCTCATGTTCCGTATTCCTGCTGGCCGTCTCCGTACCCTGTCCTGCCTGCTGCTTGCCGGCGCGGCCCTGTTGCCATCCAGCGCATTGCACGCCGAAGAAGCAGGCACGCTCACCGTGACCCTGCGCAACGTTCGCGATGCCAGCGGTTCGGTGCGAGCCGGCCTGTATCGTGACCCGGCCACCTTCCGCAAGGAAGACCGTGCCGTCAGCGTTGCCCAGGCGCCGGCCACTCCGGAGCAGACGATTGTCACCTTTCGCGACCTGCCGCCCGGCCGCTACGCGATCATGGCCTACCACGACGAAAACGGCGACGGCACTTTGAACCGCCGCTTCGGCATGTTCCCGACCGAAGGCTACGGTCTCTCCAACAATCCGCAGGTCTCCGGCCCGCCGGCTTTTGAGGATAGCGCTTTCGAAGTCGCGGTCCCGGAAACGGCCATCAGCATCGACTTGCGCTACTGAAGCCGTTTTTCGGGATAATGTTGCCTCCTGAACGGAGGCAAGCAATGAGCCATTTCAAGCACCACGTCTTTTTCTGCTGCAACCAGCGCGACCCCGGCGAGACCTGCTGCGCTGCCCGCGGCGCCGTCGAGGCTCAAACCTACGCCAAGGACCGCATTGCTGCACTGGGCCTGAAGGGCAAAGGCAAGATTCGCATCAACAAGGCTGGCTGTCTCGACCGTTGCGATGACGGCCCGGTGCTCGTGGTTTACCCGGACAACGTCTGGTACACCTACATCGACAAGGACGACATCGAGGAGATCATCCAGGAGCATCTGGTCCATGGTCGTGTCGTTGAACGCTTGAAGATCTGAACATGCGCGCCCCGGAAGAAAAAACCCTGATCGACGGCCCGGCCGGCAAGATCGAGCTCCTCATCGAGAACCCCGGTGCACCGAAAGGCATCGCCCTGGTCTGCCACCCGCACCCGCTGTTTGGCGGCGCCAACAGCAACAAGGTTGCCCACTCGCTGGCGCGCACCTTCGTGGCCATGGGTTACTGTGCCTTCCGCCCCAATTTCCGTGGCGTCGGCCAGAGCGAAGGCGCCCACGACGAGGGGCGCGGCGAAACCGACGACATGCTGGCCGTGCTGGAAGAAGCCAAGCGCCGTTGTGGCGACCTGCCGGTGGCACTGGCCGGCTTTTCCTTCGGCGGCTTCGTACAGACACGGGTAGCCAAGGCGTTGGCCGAATCCGGCCACCCTGCGCAACGCCTGGTGCTGGTCGGCACCGCCGCCGGCTTTGTCGAAGGCACGCGCAGCTACGATACGGAGGCGGTACCCAACGACACCATCGTCATCCACGGCTCGGCCGATGAAACGGTGCCGCTGGCCAATGTGCTGAAGTGGGCCGAACCGCTCGAACTGCCGGTTTCGGTTGTGCCCGGCGCCGACCACTTCTTCCATCGCCGCCTGCACGTCATCCGCGAAATCATCACCCGTAGCTGGCGGCACTGATGCAACCTTGCCGATGAAGATCCTGAGCCCACAGCCATGAACTTCATCGACGAGAGCTCGCTGCTATTGGCCTACCTGCTGGCCGTGGTCCACGTGCTGGGCCTGATCGCCGCGCTGCACGCCATTGTCACCGTCCGCACCGCCCAGGGCGCCATTGCCTGGGCACTCTCGCTGGCCTTCATACCCCTGCTGACGCTGCTGCCCTATCTGGTGTTCGGGCGCAGCAAGTTCGACAGCTACATCCGCTCTCGCCGCGCGGCCGACATCGAGATCCGCCGTGGTCTCGAAACGCCGGAATGGCAGGCGCTGCTGGCCACCGCTTCGGCGCCTGCCGACGCCAACACCCAAGCACATTTCGACCTGCGCACACTTGTGCGCATGAGTGGCGTGCCCGCCATGGGGGGCAACGAGGTCCGCCTGCTGATCAACGGCGAGGCAAGTTTTGACGCCATCTTCGAAGCCATCGCCGCTGCGCACCATGTTGTTCTCGTCGAGTTTTTCATCATCCACGACGACGGCCTGGGGCGGCGTCTGCAATCGGCGCTGCTCGAACGCGCCCGTGCCGGCGTCAAGGTCTGCCTACTCTACGACAGCGTCGGCTCGCATGCGCTGCCTGAGCAATACGCTGAAGCACTGCGGGCGGAGGGCGTGCAGGTCAACGCTTTTGCCTCCCGGCGCGGCCTGCTCAACCGCTATCAGCTGAACTTCCGCAATCACCGGAAAATTGTGGTCGTCGACGGCGACCGGGGGTTCCTCGGCGGCCACAATGTCGGCGATGAATACCTCGGCCTCAACCCGTTGCTGAGTCCCTGGCGGGACACGCATGTCGAGGTACGCGGGCCGGCGATCGTCGGCCTGCAGAAGGCCTTTGCCGAAGACTGGTTCTGGGCGACCCGGTCGTGACCGACGGTCATCATGCCGGCAGCGCCATTTGCTGGAGACATGCTGTGCCAGGTCTTCGCCAGCGGTCCGGCGGACGCTCAGGAAAGCTGCTCGCTGTTCTTCGTCGAGGCGATCAACCAGGCGCGTCATCGGGTCTGGCTGAGCAGCCCCTATTTCGTTCCGGACGAGGCGGTAATGAGTGCGCTCAGGCTGGCCGTGCTGCGCGGAGTCGATGTCCGCATCCTGATCCCTTCGCGCCCTGACCACCGAACGGTCTACGCGGCCTCCAGCCTCTACGCCATGGAAGCTGTCCAGATGGGCATCCGGGTCTTCCGTTACCAGCCGGGGTTTCTGCACCAGAAGGTGGTGCTGGTCGACGACCGGATGGCCGCTGTGGGCAGCGCCAACCTCGACAACCGCTCGTTCCGGCTCAACTTCGAGATCATGCTGGTGACGGTCGACGCCGGATTTGCGCAGGCGGTGGAAAGCATGCTGCTCGAGGATTTTTCCGTTTCACTGGAGCAACGGCCGGAAGACCGGGCGCGCATCCAGCGACTGCAGCATTTCGGCATGCGCGTGGCACGGCTCTTTTCGCCGCTCCTCTGACACCTCCTGCGCCCGCGTTGGCGCGGGAACTGCTCGCTCAGCCCTTGCCGCAGAGCT
>JAUPVD010000142.1 GCA_030917225.1 Pseudomonadota bacterium | reverse complement strand
GTGGGCAGCCTGGTCAGCAGCCGGCTAGTTTCTGAGGACTACTGCTTCTTCGCCTTCTTGACGGCAGCCTTGGTGGCTTCCTGTTCCTTTGCTGCAGGCGGCTCTTCAGCGTCGGCAACTGTAGCTTCCTGATGTTGCTGCATCTGTGTCTGCATTTGTGTCTGTACCTGCTGCATCATGTTCCACGGCCACATGGCGGCCTGCGCAAACGGGTTGGCGCCTTCTCCTGCGGCATCCGCCGCCGCTTCTCCGGCATCCGGGGTGCCGCTGCGGCTGTTTTCACTGGCCATTTGTCCCATGGCCTTGACGGCGGAAAGGGTGGAGCACTGCATCTCCAGCCCCTGGATCGTCATCTGCAGCATCGAGAGATTCATGCGCAGCCAGCCTTCAACAGCCTTCAGGTCATGGATGCGCTTTTCCAGTTCATCGGTGTCGAATGTCGGGGTCACCATGCCGGGAAGGGAAAACCCCATGTTGCCCCACATGCCCTTCATGAATTCCAGCGGATCGTTATTCGGTGTCTCGTTGCTCATGGCGTCCTCCTGCGTTGGGTACCGGTCTATGGTAGCAGATGGAAAATTTGTCATAGTCATATATCGCTCACTTGGTGATAAAGTAGTGCGCGAGAACGCCAAGAAACAAGACGCCAAGAAAACCGCCCTATGCTCAAGTTACTGGTAATTGAAGATCATGCGCTCGTCCGCGAGGGGCTCGTGCAGACGCTGCATCAGCTCGATACCGAGGTGTCGGTCATGGAGGCGGCAGACTGCGAGTCCGGCTGCACGATACTCGGCGCCGCAGGCGATTTCGATCTGGTGCTGCTCGACCTCGCTTTGCCGGGGATCGACGGGCTGACCTGCCTCAACCTGCTGCGCCAGCGCTACCCGGCGTTGCCGGTGGTGATTGTTTCCGCCTATGACGATGCGCACACTGTCAACCGCGCGCTGAAGGCCGGTGCTGCCGGCTTCGTACCCAAGGCCTATTCGGGCGAGCATCTGCTGGACGCCCTGCGCAAGGTACTGGATGGCACCATCTTCGTTCCGGAGCAGACCTTGCCCAATCACAACGGTATCGGGCTTTCCCTGCCGACTGCCGGAAAATCGGTGACCGCTGCCGATATCGGCCTCACGGGCCGGCAGGCCGATGTTCTGGCGCTGATGGTCAAGGGGCGCTCCAACCGGGAGATCGCCGAGTTGCTCGGTCTTTCGGAGGGTACCGTGAAGATTCATATCACCGCGATTTTCAAGGCGCTTGGTGTCACCAGCCGTACGCAGGCGTTGGTGGCCGTTGCCCGTCAGGGCATCAAGCTGTAGCGCTAGCGGCGGTAGCAGTACAACTGCGTCTGCCGCTCATCGCCCACTTCGACGATTTCGCTCGGCTCGACATCCGGCACCGGAAAACTGTTGCTGATGAACAGGCTGCCCGGTTTCATTTCCCTTTCCACCTTGCACCACAGCGCTGCCATTGGCACCGGTGAGAGGAAAGCGTAAACCACGTCGAACTCGCTCAGGTCGGTTCGCCACAGATCGCCCCAGCGCCACTCGCAGTTAGCGTGGCGCAGCGCCAGCAGCTTGCCGCCAAGCCAGGTCAGCGGTGCATTTTCAACGCCAACGAAGCGAGCATCGGGCCTGGCCGAAGACAATGGCCTCAGCATGCTGCCCAGGCCGGCACCGAGGTCGGCGCACCGCAAGTTGGGTGTTTTCGGCAGCAAGTCGGTGAGCGTTCGCGCTGTTTCGCGATTGCTCAGGTAGAGCGGAATCTGGCCGGAGAGGGCGCCGCGGTAGACCAGCATCAGCAATAGAGCGGCGAGCAGGAACCAGCCGGGGTCGATTTCCAGCAGCGCTACGGCCCAGGCCAGCGGCGCGAAAGCGCCGTGGATCAGCCGCCACCACCAGGGCTGGCGGGTCAACGTGGCGAGCAGCAGGGCGGTGATGCCGATTGCGGCGACAACCCCGGGCCACGGCAGCGTCTCACCCTTGATCCCGTAATACGGCCAGGCGAGCGACAGCACCGCCATGACGGCGGCGAACTGCAGGGCAAGTTGGCGAAGCGGTGGGCTCATGCGGCGCTCGATACGACTGGAGGTGGAGCGCCGCATTCTACCCGTGAAGAAGCGGGCTGACGTTGCCTCTGCCCGTCACCCCGGCGAATGCCGGGGTCCAGTTCGTACTCAATTCTGGATGCCGGCGTTCGCCGGCATGACGGACGGGGGGCTCTAAGCGGCGACGCGTACGCTGCCGGCCTGCATTGCCGCACGCAGCGTCTTGCGCTCGACCGCCGCTACTGCGACGCTGGCCGCCTTGACGTGGCCAAAGCCGCGGATCTGCTCCGGCAGCTTTGCCAGCGCCAGTGCGGTCGACAGCGAATCCGGCTGCAAGCCTTGAAGAATCAGCGCGACGTCGGCTTCGTAGTCGGCAATCAATTGCCGTTCCATGCGTCGTTCTTCCGTCCTGCCGAAGATGTCCAGCGCCGTGCCGCGCAAGCCCTTGAGCTTTGCCAGCACGCCGAAGGCGCGCATCATCCACGGGCCATAGGCCTGTTTTAGCGGACGCCCGCTATCCGGGTCATGCTTCGCCAGCAAGGGCGGCGCAAGATGGAACTGCAACTGGAAATCGCCTTCGAAATTCTCGCGGATACGAGCCATGAACGCCGGGTCGGTGTACAGCCGCGCCACCTCATACTCGTCCTTGATGGCCAGCAGGCGGAAGTAGTTACGGGCCACGGCTTCGGCGACGGCAGTGCTGCCGAGCGGCGCTTCCGCTGACTCGACGCGGGCTATCAGGGTGCGGTAACGCTCGGCATAGGCGCTGTCCTGGTAGGCGGTCAATTCAGCCGCGCGACGGCTGACAATTTCGCCCAGCGTGCGCGAAAAACGCTGCAGTG
>JAUPVD010000141.1 GCA_030917225.1 Pseudomonadota bacterium | reverse complement strand
GAACGACTTTGCTGCTGAAGTGGCTGCCCAAGCCGCTGCTGCTGCGCAAAAGTAAGCGAGGCAACAACCCGACCATGACCGACAGCACACCCAAGTACAAGCGCATCCTTCTCAAGCTTTCGGGCGAGGCCCTGATGGGCGGTGATGCCTACGGCATCAATCGCCAGACCATTGGCGAGATCGTGGGCGAGATCAAGGCAGTTGCGGACATGGGTGTGCAGATCGGTGTGGTCATCGGTGGTGGCAACATCTTCCGCGGGGTCGCTCCTGCGGCCACCGGTATGGATCGCGCCCAAGCCGACTACATGGGCATGCTGGCGACGGTGATGAACAGCCTCGCCATGCAGGATGCGATGCGCGTGGCAGGCATTCCGTGCCGCGTGCAGTCCGCATTGTCCATCGAGCAGGTTGTCGAGCCCTACATCCGTGGCAAGGCAATCCGCTACCTGGAGCAGGGGCGGATCGTTATTTTCGCTGCCGGCACCGGCAATCCGTTCTTTACTACCGACACTGCTGCGGCCTTGCGAGGTGCAGAGATCGGTGCCGAAATCGTCCTCAAGGCAACCAAGGTTGACGGCATCTACACGGCCGACCCGAAAAAGGTACCGACGGCGACCCGCTATGACCGGATCAGCTTCGACGATGCCATTTCCCAGAATCTTGCGGTCATGGACGCTACGGCGTTTGCGCTGTGCCGTGACCAGAAATTGCCAATCAACGTGTTCTCCATCTTCAAGGCTGGTGCGCTGAAGCGCGTCGTCTTGGGAGAAAACGAGGGCACGCTGGTTTTCTGCTGAGGAGTATTCAATGATTGCCGATCTCAAGAAAAATACCGAACAGAAAATGCTGAAGTCGCTGGAGGCGTTGAAAAACGACTTGGCCAAAATTCGCACGGGCCGCGCCCATACCGGCTTGCTGGATCACATTCAGGTTGAATACTACGGTTCCATGGTGCCGCTGACCCAGATCGCCAACGTGACGCTGGTCGATGCCCGTACGATCGGTGTGCAACCGTGGGAAAAACCCATGGTAGGTAAGGTCGAGAAGGCCATCCGCGATTCCGATCTCGGTCTCAACCCGGCAACCCAGGGTGAGTTGATCCGCGTGCCGATGCCGGCACTGACGGAAGAGCGTCGCAAAGAGTTGATCAAAGTGGTCAAGCATGAGGGCGAAAACGCCAAGGTGGCGGTGCGCAACCTGCGTCGTGACGCCAACAACACGCTGAAGGATGGCCTCAAGGCCAAGACCATCTCCGAGGACGACGAGCGTCGTACTCAGGATGAAGTCCAGAAGCTCACTGACAAATACGTCGCCGAAGTCGACAAGATGCTCTCCCAGAAGGAGAGCGAGTTGATGGCGGTTTGATCGTCAGCGCATTGCGGAGGGTCCCATGAGCCGCTTCGTCAGTTCTACGCAACAGGTACCGGCCGTTGGCCGCATGCCGCGTCACGTTGCCATCATCATGGATGGCAACGGTCGTTGGGCCAAGAAACGTTTCATGCCGCGTGTGGCAGGCCATTCACGCGGTGTCGAGACGGTGCGAGAGATGGTTCGGGCCTGTCTTGACCGGGGCATCGGCTATCTGACGCTGTTTGCCTTCAGTTCCGAGAACTGGCGCCGTCCGGAAGAAGAAGTTTCCCTGCTCATGCAGCTTTTCGTCAAAGCCTTGCAGCATGAGGTCGTGAAGCTGCATCGCAATGGCGTATGCCTGCGTGTGGTCGGCGACCTGTCGCGCTTCGATGACAAGTTGCAAGGCATGATCCGGGCAGCGGAAGCGCAAACTGCTGGCAATACCAAGCTGACACTGACCATCGCCGCAAACTACGGCGGGCGCTGGGATATTCTGCAGGCGGCCAATCGGCTGTCACTGGCTCAGCCCGAAAAGGCCGGCTGCTGGACCGAGGCGGATCTTGAACCCTATCTGTCGATGCACTACGCGCCGGAGCCTGACCTGTTCATCCGCACGGGCGGCGAAGAGCGCATCAGCAACTTCCTTCTCTGGCAACTGGCCTATGCCGAGTTCCATTTCACTGAGACGCTGTGGCCCGAGTTCAACGACGCTGCACTGGATCTTGCGATCGGTTCCTATCGCAGTCGAGAGCGTCGCTTCGGGCGTACCAGCGAGCAGTTGATCGCCGACCCCCATCCACCGGTTCCGTCCTCTGTCCATCCTCAAGGTGTCGCAGTTGGAGAAACCCGTGATGCGGACGCAGTAAAGCCGGCGGATCAGGCTTAAATGCTTGGCACGCGGGTTGTCACCGCGCTGGTTCTTCTGGCAGTCCTGCTGCTCGCACTTTTCTTTCTGCCGCCAATCGGTTGGGCTTGGGGTATAGCCCTTCTTTCGGCTGTCGTCGGCTGGGAGTGGGGCGGGTTCATGCGCCTTGGAAAATCAGGAAGATATCTGCTTGGTGCCGCCCTGGCTTCGCTTTGCGCTGCCTGCATTCTGGCTTTTCCGGCTCCCTTCGGTGGTGAAGGCTGGAGTCCGGTGGTGGCCTGGCAACTGGGGCGCTGGCTTTATATTCCTTCCGTCGCCTTCTGGCTTTGTGTCCTGCCGTTCTGGCTTTTCAAGCGCTGGCCCCTGCCGGGGCTCCTTGGCGGCATTCTTGTTGGCAGTATCGTGCTGCTTCCTGCCTTGCTCGCGCTGGTCCAGCTACGCCAACTCGGCCCGTGGACACTGGTGTGTGTGATGGCAATTGTCTGGGCGGCGGATGTTGCCGCTTATTTCGCCGGCCGGACTTTCGGCAAGCGCAAGCTGGCGCCCAGTATCAGCCCGGGGAAAACCTGGGCTGGTGCGTGGGGTGCCGTGGTCGGCGTGTTGGTCTATGGCTTTGTCGCCAGTGCCTGGCTCCCCCATGCCTTGCAGCACAACATCGGAGTGTTTGCTGTGATTCTGGTTACGCTCACTGTGCTCAGCATCGTTGGCGACCTGTTCGAGTCACTGCTCAAACGTCAGGCGGAAATCAAGGACAGCAGCAACATCCTGCCAGGACATGGCGGCATCCTTGACCGAATCGACAGCCTGACTTCGACGTTGCCATTTGTGGCACTACTCTGGCTGCTTGCCGCCTGATCAATGATATGTCACTTCAAAATCTGACCATCCTTGGCTGTACCGGCTCCATTGGCGTGAATACGCTGGATGTGGTGCGTCGCCACCCGGACCGCTACCGCGTGATTGCCCTGTGCGCACACCGTCAGATCGACTTGCTCTTTTCCCAGTGTCAGGAATTTTCCCCGCGCTATGCCGTACTTGGCGAACCTGTGGCAGCTGTCGAATTGCAGGGTCGGGTTCGTGCTGCCGGTCTGGCAACTGAAGTATTGAGTGGTGTAGAAGCGCTCGAGCGCATGGCTTCGCTTCCCGAGGTGGATGCCGTAATGGCGGCCATCGTTGGCGCGGCAGGGTTGCGTCCGGCGCTTGCTGCGGCTCACGCCGGCAAGAAAGTGCTGCTCGCCAACAAGGAAGCGCTGGTTATGGCCGGGCCGGTGTTCATGCAAGCTGTGCATGAACATGGTGCCACGCTGCTGCCGATAGATAGCGAACATAACGCTATATTTCAATCGCTTCCGGATGATTTTAAAAGTAATTTGTCAGGATCGCTTCGGGTGCGTGGCGTTCGTCGTCTGTTGCTGACGGCTTCAGGTGGTCCATTCCGCCGCCATTCTGCTGCCCAGTTGGCCGGCGTGACACCAGAACAGGCCATTGCTCATCCGAACTGGGTCATGGGGCGCAAGATCTCCGTTGATTCGGCCACGATGATGAACAAGGGGCTTGAGGTCATCGAGGCACATTGGCTGTTCGGCATGTCGGCCGATCACATTGACGTGGTGATCCACCCCCAAAGCGTCATCCACTCGATGGTCGAATACATCGATGGGTCAGTAATCGCACAATTGGGCAATCCAGACATGCGCACACCGATTGCCCATGCGCTGGCCTACCCGGAGCGCATTGAGGCTGGCGTCGGATCGCTCGATTTGTTTCAGGTTGCGCGCCTTGATTTCGAGCAACCCGATCTGGATCGTTTTCCTTGCCTGGCATTGGCTTTCAGTGCATTGCGCGCTGGCGGCAGTGCCCCCGCGACACTGAATGCAGCCAACGAAGTGGCGGTGCAGGCATTTCTCGATGGCTATCTCGGTTTCACTGAAATACCGGTGCTGATTGCAGCGACGCTTGCTGCCTTGCCGGCATGTGCACTGAATTCTCTATCGGATGTGCTGGCGGCAGATGTGGCCGCACGAGAATTCGCGCAATCCTTTCTGACCAAAAAGCTCGCTGCGTGAGTAACTTTCTCTTTTATCTGGCGGCATTCGCGTTGGTTCTCGGCGTTCTGATCGTCGTGCACGAATACGGCCATTATTTTGTGGCACGCCTCTGTGGCGTCAAGGTTCTCCGCTTTTCGGTCGGTTTCGGAAAACCTCTCTGGCAGCGGAGCTATGGGCCTGACGGTACGGAGTGGGCCATCGGGGCGTTCCCTCTCGGTGGCTACGTCAAGATGCTTGATGAGCGCGAAGCACCAGTCGCTGACTCGGAATTGCATCGCGCCTTCAACCGACAGTCCGTTGGCCGAAGAATTGCAATCGTCGCGGCGGGCCCGGCGGCCAATCTCCTCCTTGCAGTCTTCGTCTATTGGGGGGTGTTCTGGTACGGCACGGACGAACTGCGCCCGGTTCTTGGCGCGCCTCCAGTGGCCACGGCTGCAGCTGCGGGAGGCTTTGAGAGTGGCGAACGCGTATTGAAAGTTGGCGACGAACCCGTCCAGACCTGGGAAGACGTCCGTTGGCAACTATTGCAGCGCGCAGTCAATGAAACCATCGTGCAGATGGAAGTGATCAATGAACGGCAGGAAATCGCGTTGCGCCGTCTCGATCTCGCTGCAATCCGTGAATCGGGATGGGAAGGCGATGCATTCAGTCGTCTCGGCTTGACCTACTACCGGCCGAAATTGCCTGCAGTCATTGGACGGGTCGTGCAGAACGGCATTGCCGATCGCGCCGGTTTGAAGCCCGGCGACAGGGTCGTTGCCATCGGAAATGAGGAAATCACAAACTGGTCGGATGTTGTCCGGATCGTCCGGGCCGCAGCAGGGCAGGAGCTGCATTTGCAGATTGTCCGCGATTCCATCGAACGCGCAATCACCCTAACACCTGAACTGCATGAAGAGCGTGGCCGCTCTTTCGGCCGGATCGGCGTCGCGGTCAAGGATGCGGGCATTCCACGAG
>JAUPVD010000140.1 GCA_030917225.1 Pseudomonadota bacterium | reverse complement strand
GAAGAACGAGGGGCGGAAGCGCACCTGCAGGTCGTCGCTTTCGAAGAAGCGGCGCAGGAAGTCGGCGACCACGCCCTTCAGGTCGGCAAAGCTGACGTTCTCGCCGATCCACAGGCCTTCGACCTGGTGGAACATCGGCGAATGGGTAGCGTCGGAATCGACGCGATAGACGCGGCCCGGCGCGATGACGCGAATCTCGGGCATCGTCTCCAAGTGCGCGTATTTGGCCACATGCTGTTGCATGTAGCGCACCTGGATCGGGCTGGTATGCGTGCGCAGCAGGATGCCTTCGGCGGGCTTGCCGTCATCACCCTGCAGGTAGAAGGTGTCGTGCATGGAACGCGCCGGATGATCGTCGGGCGTGTTCAGCGCGGTGAAGTTGTGGAAATCGGTTTCGATCTCGGGACCGTCAGCGACCTCAAAACCGATCGAGCGGAACAGGCCTTCGATGCGCTCCAGCGTGCGCGTGACCGGGTGCAGGCCGCCACGGGTCTCGCCACGGCCGGGCAGCGTCACGTCGAGCGCCTCTTCGGCCAGGCGCGCCTCGAGCGCAGCCAGCTTGATCGCTTCGCGGCGCGCGTTGAGCGCGGCTTCGACGGCTTCCTTGGCCCGGTTGATCGCCGCGCCGGCGGTCTTCTTTTCTTCCGGCGGCAGCTTGCCGAGGCCCTTCAGGAGCTCGGTGATCTGGCCGGACTTGCCCAGGTAGCGGGCCTTGACCTGCTCCAGTGCATCCGGGTCATTCGTTGCGGCAAAAGCGCCGCAGGCTTCATTGATGATCGAATCGAGATTCTGCATATGCTCTACCGAAAAAAAAGGAGGCGAACGCCTCCTTTTTCTTACCCATGCGGGTCAGGCATTGAGGCCAGGCCTCAAGCCATCAAGCTGCGAGGCAGGCCTTGGCCTGGTTCACGATCGCTGCGAATGCAGCCTTGTCGAAAACGGCCAGATCAGCCAGCACCTTGCGGTCGACTTCGATCTGCGCCTTCTTCAGGCCATTCATCAGCGTGCTGTACTTCATGCCCAGTTCACGGGCACCCGCGTTGATACGGGCGATCCACAGGGTACGGAACTGACGCTTCCTTTGACGACGGTCACGATAAGCATATTGACCAGCCTTCATCACCGCCTGTTTGGCAATGCGATATACGTTCTTGCGACGGCCGCGATAACCTTTGGCTTGAACGAGAATCTTCTTGTGGCGCGCGCGCGCCGTTACACCGCGTTTAACTCGTGGCATGTCGGCTCTCCTTACGCGTAGGGCATCATGGCGCGAACTTGGGCTTTGTCGGAATCATGGACTCCGGTCATGCCGCGCAGCTGGCGCTTGGATTTGGTGGTTTTCTTGGTCAGGATGTGGCGCTTGAACGCTTGCCCCCGCTTGATGCCGCCGCTGGCGCGCACCTTGAAGCGCTTTTTGGCGCCACTCTTGGTCTTCATCTTGGGCATTTGAATGCTCCTTAATGTCATGTCGTCAGGTGGCTTCCCCTACGGAAACGCTTGTACTACCCAACGCCACTTGTATTGGTCACCGGCCTTGCAGCGGCAACCGAATCTTGCAAATTCTGCTGCTTACTTCACTGCCTTCTTGGCCGGTGCGATGATCATGATCATCTGGCGACCTTCCATCTTCGGCATCTGTTCGACCACGCCGATGGCTTCGACATCGGCCTTGATCCGTTCCAGCTGGCGCATACCGAATTCCTGGTGCGCCATTTCACGACCCCGATAGCGCAGGGTCACCTTGACCTTGTCGCCCTCATCGAGGAAACGCATCATGTTCCGCAGCTTGATCTGGTAATCGTTTTCGTCCGTACCCGGGCGAAACTTGACTTCCTTGACCTGCACCTGCTTCTGCTTGAGCTTGGCTTCGTGCGCCTTTTTCGACTCCTGATACTTGAATTTGCCGTAATCCATGATCCGGCAAACAGGAGGAACGGCAAGCGGGGCGATCTCAACCAGATCAACTTCCGCTTCTTCGGCCATTTGTATGGCCGTTCTGATATTCACGACTCCGACTTGTTCACCATCAACCCCGATCAGACGGATTTCCGGTACGTTAATCTCTTCGTTAACGCGATGCTCTTTCTGCAGTGCTATGGTCGTTGCTCCAGAATCGTCGAAAAATCGACAAAAGTTAAGCCGTGCCACTCCGCGCTGCGACTTCTCCGACAAGTCGCTCGATCAAGGCCTCAAGGGGCATTTGCCCGAGATCTTGACCACCGCGTGTGCGCACGGCCACCAGTCCGGCTTCCTTTTCCTTGTCGCCAACGACGATCTGGTAGGGCAGCCGGTTCAAGCTATGTTCGCGTATTTTATAGGTTATTTTCTCGTTGCGCAAATCCGATTCAGCCCGGAGCCCAGCATTCCGTAGCGATTGCGCCACATGTTCGGCGTAATCGGCCTGTTTCTCGGAGATGTTGAGCACCACCGCCTGCACCGGCGCCAGCCAGAGCGGGAAAGCACCAGCGAAATTTTCGATCAGGATGCCGATGAAGCGCTCGAGCGAACCGAGCACGGCACGGTGCAGCATGACCGGGGTCTTGCGGGTGTTGTCTTCAGCCACGTACTCGGCACCTAACCGTGCCGTCATCGAAAAATCGACCTGCATGGTGCCGCACTGCCACGAGCGGCCAATGGCGTCCTTGATGTGGAATTCGATCTTGGGGCCGTAGAAGGCGCCCTCGCCCGGCAGCTCTTCCCATTCCAGCCCGGAAACACGCAGTGCTTCGCGCAGGGCATGTTCGGCCTTGTCCCAGACGTCGTCGGCACCGACACGCTTCTCCGGACGCAGCGCCAACTTGACGGCGATGTCGGTAAAGCCGAAGTCGGCATAGACGTTGCGCACGATGTCGTTGAAGGCGGTAACTTCGGTCTCGATCTGGTCTTCGGTACAGAAGATGTGGCCATCGTCCTGCACGAAGCCACGCACACGCATCAGGCCGTGCAGCGCACCCGAGGGCTCGTTGCGGTGGCAGGAGCCGAATTCGCCGTAACGCAGCGGCAGCTCGCGGTATGAGCGCAGGCCGGCGTTGAAGACCTGGATGTGGCCGGGGCAGTTCATCGGCTTGATCGCGTAGTCGCGATTCTCGGAAGCCGTGGTGAACATGTTGTCCTTGTAGTTCTCCCAGTGGCCCGACTTTTCCCACAGGGTGCGATCAAGCACTTGCGGGCAGCGCACTTCCTGGTAGCCATTGTCGCGATAGACCTTGCGCATGTACTGCTCGATCTCCTGCCAGACAGCCCAGCCCTTGGGGTGCCAGAAGACGAGGCCCGGAGCTTCGTCCTGCATGTGGAACAGGTCGAGGTGACGACCGACGCGGCGGTGGTCGCGCTTCTCGGCCTCTTCGAGCATGTGCAGGTAGGCGTCGAGATCTTCCTTCTTGGTCCAGGCAGTACCGTAGATGCGCTGCAACTGCTCATTCTTCGAATCGCCGCGCCAGTAGGCGCCAGCCACCTTCATCAACTTGAAGGCCTTGAGCTTGCCGGTGGACGGCACGTGCGGGCCGCG
>JAUPVD010000139.1 GCA_030917225.1 Pseudomonadota bacterium | reverse complement strand
CAGGCGATCGTCATCATGCTGACCGAGGTCGGCTTCGCGGCAGTGTCGTCGTGGTATCTCGCCGGCGAGATCCTCGGCCTGCAGGAATGGGCTGGCGGCGCGATGATCATTGCCGCCAGCCTGTTTACGACGAAGATGGAAAGCTGAAAAGGGTGCTCGCGGGCGTGAGCGGTGTTAATCGACCAGCTCGATCTGGCCGCTGACCGTTGCGGTGATTTGGGATTCACCCGCTTCCATCGGCATCGGCGCAGCGTCCATGGCCGCCATGGGCGCCGCACGCATCATCGGTACCGGTGGGCGATACTGTTGGCCGCCAAGGGACAGGTGCTTGATGCGGTACGGCTTGCCGAGGGCGTCTGCGACGAGCTTGGCGCGTGACTTGAAAGCCGCAATGGCCTCCAGCGTCGCTTCGCTTTCTGCCTTCTTCCGTGTTTCCGGTGCCGGTTGAAGCGAGATATTGCTGACCCCCAGGCTTCCCTGCAGTTTTCCTACCAGTTCGGACAGAGCAGCGGTATCGCCCGATTCAAGCACGATATCCGAGCGCATCCGCCACGATTCGATCTTTCCACCTTTGGCGTACACCGGGTAGGTGTGGGTGCCGGCCGTCTGGACCTTGATCCTTGAGTAGCCTTTTGCGGTACTCACGGCTTCTGCCACCATAGTGTTGACCTTCTTCGCCGATTCGCCCGGAGAGGCGCTCGTGGCTTCGGCAAAAACTGTGGCACGGGCCAGATCGTTCGCCGCCGGGCGACTGGCATCGGCGCTGAGGTCAATGGTCGTGGCCGCAGGGGCCGCCTGCACCGAGCAGGACAGAATGGCGAGGATTGCAGCCAGTTGATAGCGATGCATACGTAAACTCCTGATGGTGACAAACAGCATGTCGAATTATCAGACCCGGAACCGTGCGACCAATTTCTGCATGTTGTGCGCCGTGTCGGTCATCGAGTCGGATGCCCGCGATGTCTCGTGGGCAATGGCGCTGGCTTCCTCTGATTGAGTGGCGATGTCCTCGATTTTCTTGGCCACTTCGGTCGATGCGGCGGATTGCTCGCGCAATGCCACATCCACGTCGCCGACGATTTCCGAGACGCGTTGCGCCATCTCGCGCAGCTTGGCAATGGCGGCACCGGCTTGCTCGGCGTAAGCGACGCTGCTGTCGGCAAGTTCGACCCCTTGGGCAACTCCGGCAACTACCTGGCCCGTGGATTGCTGGATGGCCCCGACCATCTGGGCGATTTCGCCGGTGGAGAGGGCAGTCCGTTCCGAGAGCTTGCGTACTTCGTCAGCGACGACCGCGAAGCCGCGCCCCTGTTCGCCCGCACGGGCGGCTTCGATGGCGGCGTTCAGGGCGAGCAGGTTGGTCTGGTCGGCAATGTCCTTGATGACCGCCACAATGTTGGAAATCTTCTCCGAGTCGTCCTTGAGCTGGGCGATCTGTTCCGCCGCATTCCGGACGACGTTGGCCACCTGGCCGATTTGGCCAACCAGCGATTCGATTGCCGAGTGGCCGTCGCCGGCCTGTTCGTCGGAAGCCGTGGCAAGGCGGGCCGCCTCGCTGGTGCTGTCGGCGACAACGTTGATCGAAACGGTCAGCTCTTCCACATTGGCGGCAATGGCCGAAGCCGCTGTGCTCTGGATGGTTGCCGACTGGTCCATCTGTTGTACTGCGTCGTTGAGATGCCTGGAGGTATCCAGGATGGCGCCGGCGCTGTCGGTGGTTTCCCGCAAGGCAGTACGTAGCGCCTGCTGCATTTCGCCCATGGCGACAATGAGCTTGCCGACTTCATCTTCACTGCCGGCAGGCATCGATCCGGTCAGGTCGCCCTTGGAAATTTCACGTGCAGCACTGACCGCATGGCCGAGGCGTGACGCCATGCGCTGAGATATCAGGAAAGTGACGATGATAGCCAGTGCGACGCCGACAACCAGTGAAACCATCCCGCCCTTGATCGCGGCTTCGACGTCGCTGGTGGCGTTGGCCGAAGCCTTGGCTGCACCGGCGCTGTTGATCTTCTGCAGGGCATCCGTCTGATCGCGAACGTTGTTCGCTTCCTTGACCCACGTGGTCTTGCGCAGTTGCTGCGCTTCTTCCAACTTGCCGGTCTTGGCCAGGCCAATCGCTTCGGTGACGGTCGATCGGTATGCCGCAACAGCCTTGAGGGCTTCCTGGAAGACCTTCTTTTCCTCGTCGGTGGAAACCAGCGGTTCGTATTTTTTCAGTGCTGCCGCCAACGAGGTGTCGAGGTCTTGCAGCGACTTGTCGATCTTTTCCTTCTCGGCATCGCTACCCGGCAGCATGTATTCCAGACTGCGCACCCGATAGCGCAAGCGCAGCTGGCTGATTTCGCCGGCTACCTGTACCGAAGGCAGCCAGTTCCTGGCGATTTCATCGGTACTCTTTCCGACGGATTTGATCTGGATGATGCAAAAGATAACGGCGGCGATGAGCACGCCCCCGCTGGCTACGAAGTTGAGAATGAGTTTGCCACGCAGGCTGAGATTGTCGAACCAGTTCATTGTCTCTCTCCTAGCAGGTTGTTCTTATGGCAACCCTGTTGATTTATTTGAACTACTGACAGCATGAAATTGTAGTGTCATGTTATGCCCGGAATCTGGCGCAAGTAAAGTTGTTTCCGATGATGTCAGGCTTGTAGTCAGCCGCCAAAAAGTGTGTGTAGAATCCGACCGTCCCTGTCTCGACAGGGAATGCAGGGAATGGAAACAGGGAGCGTCTTAGAGGAGGCGATATGCTGAAAACGGGACAGGCTGCACCCACCTTTGTATTGCCCGATGCCGACATGGAATATGTCGATCTGGCGCAGTATGTTGGCAAGCAAAACCTCATTCTTTTCTTTTACCCGAAGGACGACACTCCCCACTGCACGCTTGAGGCGACGGATTTCTCCGATCACGAGGATGAGTTCCAGCGGCAGGATTGCACGATCATGGGCATTAGCCGCGACGACTGCCTCCGCCACGCGGAGTTTCGCGACAAGCACGGGATTTCAGTACGCCTGCTCTCCGACACCGAGGGCACGGTCTGCAAGCAATATGGTGTCTGGCAGATGAAGGAGGTGGATGGGGTCAAGCGTCACGGCATCCTCCGCTCGACCTTCATCATCGATAAACATGGTGTGCTCCGCCACGTGCTTTACGGAGTCAATGCCAAGGGCCACGCGATGGATGTGTTGCGCGCGGTAAAGGAACTTCACTGATGAACACCCAGGTTGCCAAGAATTTTGTCGTTACCCTCGACTACAACGTCACCGATTCGGATGGCGAACTCGTCGATGCCGGCAAGGAGCCGCTGATCTATCTGCATGGCGGTTACGACGACATCTTCCCGAAGATCGAGGAAGCGGTGCAGGGCAAGGCGATCGGGGAATCGATCAAGGTCAAGTTGCAGCCGGACGAGGCGTTTGGCGAGTACGACGAGGAATTGGTTCAGATCGAATCGCGCGATTCCCTCCCCAAGGAACTTCAGGTCGGCATGCAGTTCGAGGGTGCGCCGGAAGGGGCGGATGACGAAGAGTTCATCATCTACCGCGTAACCGATATTGCCGAAGACAAGGTGGTGCTCGACGGCAACCACCCGCTGGCCGGCATGTCGCTGATCTTCACCTGTACCGTGACTGCCGTGCGTCCCGCCAGCGCCGAGGAAATTACCCACGGCCACGTGCATGGCGATGACGGCGACGGCGGTCACTGCCACTGAGCACTCGGTGCCCGGTGGCGTCGCGGCTACCTGCGCGGCTACCTGAGCAGCTTGCCTTCCTTGTTCAGGATGGTGATGTCCACGTAGTGCGCACCGACATGGTTGGCGGCTGAAAACTCGATGTACTGGCCGCCAACATCGTAATCCCTTATCTTCTCAATGCTGTCGCGCAGCTTCTGGCGCGTCGGGTTCGGCCCGGCGCGGCGAAGCCCTTCCGCCAGGATCTTGGCGCCCAGATAGCCTTCGATGAAGGTGTGGTTCAGCGTTACGTCCTTTGGTGAGAATTTGGCGAAGTTCTCCTGAATCTCCCTGATCAGTGGTGTGCTGCGGCTGTTCGGGTCGGGAACCACCTGGGTGATGGCCAGCCCCTTGGCCGCATCCTTGCCGATGCGCTCGACGACCTGAGGCCCATCGGTGACGGAAACCGCGACGAACTGAGCCAGATTTCCTGCTGCTCGCGATTGCTTGACGAACTCGGCACTGGCAGCGGTGTTGGATACCATGATCACCGCCTGTGGTGCGGTAGCGGCAATGGCTTTTACTGCGGCAGCCACCTCGGTTGTGTTCTTCTCATAGCCGCTCTTTACCAGTAGCTCGCCACCGGCTTTCTTGATCGATGCCTCGGCACTGGCCAGCCCGTCCAGGCCGAACGGGTCGTTCTGAAAAAAGATGGCAAAGCGCTTGTAGCCGATGGTTTCGTACTGCTGCACGATCTTGTCGATTTCCTCGGCGTAGCTGGCACGGGTCATGAAGACCCATGGGTTGCCGCTCTTGACCACGGTCGATGCGCCGGTGCGGACCATGACCAGCGGTATGCCAGCCTCTTCCAGCACTTTTTCCTTGAGAACGGCCTCGACATTGCCGGTGCCAACCACGCCGAAAAGTGCCAGCGGCTGCGCTTCCCGGATCAATTCCCGGGCCTG
>JAUPVD010000138.1 GCA_030917225.1 Pseudomonadota bacterium | reverse complement strand
GACGCGAGGATGCCCAGCAGCGCGAACTGCCCGAGATAGCCCCGCTGCAGGAACGACTGGGTAGCCCCCAGGCAGCGCATGTTGGCGCAGGGATCGAGAGGGGGCTGGCTGTAGCGGCGGGCCGCCAGCGCCACGGCCACCGCCGCGAGCACGACCGTCAGCAGCGCCGAAAGCCCGAGGAAACGCTGCGCCCGATCCAGCGCCGTGCGAATCTCCGGCCTGGCGTTGCGTGCGTCCTCGATCCGCTCGCCGCGCTCCAGCCGAGACTCCAGCCAGCGCTGAAAGCTGGCCACGTCCTTCTGTTCGCCGGCCAGCAGCATGCGATAGGCCACCCGGCTGCCGACCTGTACCAGCCCGGTCGCCGGCAGATCAACCAGATTCATCATCAGGCGTGGGGCGACACTGAAGAAATTGACGCCACGGTCCGGCTCCAGCGTAAGGATGCCGGCCATGGTCAGATCCACCTTGCCCAGCGTCACGCGATCGCCAACGCGCAACGAAAGGGCGGACGCCAGGCGCTCATCGACCCAGATCTCGCCGGGCTGGGGCACGCCCGCGGCAGGCGCATCGGGCACATTGAGCGCCGGCGCCAGGCGCAGGCTGCCACGCAGCGGATAACCGGGGGCTACTGCCTTGATCTCGGTCAGCTGGGCGCGTTCGCCATGCACCACCATGCTCGGGAAAACACTGGTGTCCGTCACCTGCAATCCCCTTCCGCGCGCCTCCCCGGCCACCTCGGCACGCCACGGATGGTCCGAAATGAGCAGCAAGTCACCGCCGAGCAGCTGATGTGCCTCGCGCTCCAGCGCCTGACGTACCCGGTCGGCAAAGAAGCCGACCGCCGTCAGTGCCGCGACGGCGATGACCATGGCGGCGGCCAGAAGACGCAGTTCCCCGGCGCGGGAATCCCGTCTGAGCAAGCGGAATGAAACGATCAGTGAATTCAAGTGAGTCCGGTCAGTCCATGGTGCGCAGTTTTTCCACAGCTTCTTCGACCCGCGAAACGCCGATCACCTCCATCCCGGCAATGGCCTGCCGCGGACGGTTGGCCTCCGGGATCAGGGCGCGAGTGAAGCCAAGCTTGGCCGCCTCCTTCAGGCGTTCCTGTCCACGCGGCGCCGGCCGGATTTCGCCCGCCAAACCAACCTCACCAAACACTATAAGTTTATCCGGCAACGCTTTGTTTTTAAGAGAAGATATGATTGCCATCAATACCGCCAAATCGGCCGCCGGCTCGGTAATTTTGACCCCGCCCACGGCGTTCACGAAAACATCCTGATCGAAGCAGACGACCCCCGCATGGCGATGCAGCACGGCCAGCAGCATGGCCAAACGCTGCGCTTCCAGCCCCACCGTCAGCCGTCGCGGGTTACCGTGTGACTGATCGACCAAAGCCTGGATTTCCACCAGCAGCGGCCGGGTACCCTCCTGCGTCACCATCACGCAGGAACCGGGTACCGCCTGCCCGTGCTGAGACAGGAAAAGTGCCGAGGGGTTGCTGACGCCCTTCAGACCGCGATCGGTCATGGCAAAAACACCCAGCTCGTTCACCGCGCCATAGCGGTTCTTGAACGCCCGCACCAGGCGGAAGCTGGAATGGGTATCGCCCTCGAAATAGAGCACCGTATCGACGATGTGCTCCAGCACGCGCGGCCCGGCCAGCGCGCCTTCCTTGGTCACATGGCCGACCAGCACGATGGTGATGCCGGCCGTCTTGGCCAGCCGGGTCAGTTGCGCCGCACATTCACGCACCTGCGCCACCGAACCCGGCGCCGAACTCAACTGATCCGACCACAGCGTCTGGATCGAGTCGATCACCGCTACCAGCGGCTTTTCCGTCTGCAGCGTGGTCAGGATCTTCTCAAGATTGATTTCGGCCAGCAGTTGCAGCCGGCGCGTATCCAGCGAGAGCCGCCGCGCCCGCAGGGCCACCTGCTCGCCGGACTCTTCGCCGCTCACGTAAAGCACCGGATGCGCTTCGGAAAGCCCCGCCAGCGCCTGCAACAGCAGCGTGCTCTTGCCGATCCCCGGATCGCCGCCGATCAGCACCACGCCGCCGGCGACCAGACCGCCACCCAGCGCCCGGTCGAACTCGCCGATGCCGGTGGCGATGCGTTCCTCTTCCCGAGCCTCGATCTCGGACAGCGTCTGCAACCGGGAAGCCGGTGCCAGCGACTGAAAGCGCGCCGCCGGCGAGGCCTTCTCCTCGACCGATTCAACCAGCGTGTTCCACAGATTGCAGCCCGGGCATTGCCCCTGCCACTTGGGCGCCGAGGCGCCGCATTCGGTACAGATGTAAATGGTTTTTGACTTGCTCATGGTGTGCGGAGAATACAATAGACTCGACCTGACGACCTCAAGGACGTGCCATGACCCACTGGCTCAAGGAACAATTCAGCTTTCAGGACCTCCAGCGCATCATGTTCAAGCTGATCGACCAGGTTCAGGTCTTCCACGGCATGAAAGGCGAAGAACTGCTGCAACTGCTGGAAGCCGCCGAGAAATGTACCTTTCAGACGGGCGAAACCATCGTTCGTGAAGGCAGCACGGGCGCCTGGCTCTATGTCATCATCGACGGGCAGGTATCGGTCACGAAATCAGCCAAGGGCATGGCTACGGAACTCGCCCGCCTGCATCCCGGCGACTCCTTCGGGGAAATGTCGCTGATCGACCAGGAGTTGCGCTCCGCCTCGGTTATCGCCGAAAGCCCCTGCGTGCTGCTGCGCCTCTCCGAAAACGCCTGCTGGAAGAACCCGCTCAGCAGCGCCCGCATCTACCGCAACATCGCCCGTATCCTCTCCCGCCGCCTGCGCGACATGGACGACGCCTATGTCATCGGGCGGAACCACTAGGCACAATCAGTCGCCAGATCAAACGGCTTCGATCGGTACCCGTCCGGCCAGCGCACAGAAAAGCTCATAGCTGATGGTCCCGGCAGCCGTGGCCACCTCATCGGCCGGCAGCCCCTCGCCCCACAGGGTTACAGGAGTCCCGACCCCGGCTTCGCGGAAATCGGTCAGATCTACCGCCAGCATGTCCATCGACACCCGGCCAAGCGTTCGCGTCCGCCGGCCACCGACCAGCACCGGCGTTCCCGTCGGCGCATGGCGAGGATAGCCATCGGCGTAGCCACAGGCGACGACACCGACGCGCATCTCGCGGTCAGCGACAAAGGTCCCGCCATAACCCACGCGCTCGCCCGTGGCGATGGCTTGTACGGCGATGATTTCGCTGGCCAGCGTCATCACCGGGCGCAGGCCGAGCTGGTCAGCGCTTTCATCGGCAAATGGACTGCCACCGTAGAGCATGATGCCGGGCCGAACCCAGTCACGAGCCGTCTTGGGGTGGCGCAGGATGGCCGCCGAATTGGCCAGAGAGACCGGGCCGCGCCACTCGCCGGCCATCGCCGCAAAGGCCTGCAACTGCCAGTCGATGCCCCGACCCGACAATCTGTCGCCATCGGCCTCGGCAAAATGGGTCATCAAGGTAATGTCGCCCACCGCCTGCGACTTGGCCAGTTCCTCGCGCAGCGCGCCCAGCGACTCCGGCCGGAAGCCGAGGCGGTTCATGCCCGTATTCAGTTTCACGTAGACCGGCACTCGTACCGGCAGCCCGACCTGACGCAGGATCTGCAGTTGCTCCAGACGATGCACAACCACGCTGAGGCGATGTTCGGCGACCAGTTCCAGATCCTCCGCCGTAAAAAAGCCTTCGAGCAGGAGGATCGGCTGGCGTATGCCGGCCTCGCGCAAGGTCACCGCTTCTGCAAGATCAAGCAGCGCAAACCCGTCGGCGGCATCGGCCAGCGCATCGGCTGCATGCATCAGGCCATGGCCGTAGGCGTTGGCCTTGACCACCGCCCAGGCGCGCGAACCTGGCGTACGTGATTTGGCGAGCAGATAGTTGTGCAACAGTGCGGCCCGGTCGATGCGGGCACGAATCGGGCGAGGCATCAGGCAGCAAGCTCCCTCAGGCGGCGTTTGGCAAATTCCATGAACGTGGTCACCACCCGGGAGCGGAATTTTTCTTTCGGGGAGAGCACCGACAAGCGTCGGATCAGTGGCGGGTCGAGCGGAATCGCGACCAGGCCACCTAACTGCAGTTCCTTGCCGACACTGGCCCGCGACACGATGGCAAAGCCCAGCCCGGTGCCGACCACGCCTTTCAGGGCCTCCAGGCTGCCAAGTTCCATCAGGGTTTTCAGCCGCTCAGGCGAAACACCGGCCTCGCGGAAGTAGGTGTCGCTGACTTCACGAGTCCCCGAGCCCGGCTCGCGCGAGATGAACTCATAGTCGAGCAGCAACTTCGGCGTCACCGAACGCATACCGTTGAGCGGGTAGTCAGGCGTGCAGATCACCTGCAATTCGTCGTCGCAGCAGACCTCGGAGAGCAGGTTCGGGTTTTTCGTCTGCACTTCAACCAGCCCCACATCGAGCGTGTGTTCGGCAATGCGGTTTTCGATGCTTTCCGAATTCGCGACGGTCAGCCGGGTCCGCACCTGTGGATAAAGCGAATTGAATTCTCCGAGGATGCGCGGCAGCATGAACTCGGCAATCGTCGTGCTCGCTCCGACCATCAGCGGACCACACATCTTCCCCGTCATTTCGCCGATGCGGGTTTCCATCTCGCTGGACAGGTTGAGGATTTTTTCAGCGTATTCAAAAACGATTTCCCCGGCAGGCGTCAGCGTGATCTTGCCGTGTCCCCGCTCGAACAGGCGCGTGTTGAACTGCTCCTCCAGTTGCTTGATCTGGAAAGTCACCGCCGGCTGGGTCATGAACAAGGACTCTGCGGCCTTGGTAAAACTCAGGTACCGGGCAACGGCATGGAACACCTGCAAACGACGGTCAGCCATAAACCAGCGCTCTCTGCATATTCATTGGCTCTATTCAAGCACAATCCGGAATGATTGCAAAACGTTGCACTGCAGCATCGGCGGATGTCGGTGCGCGGCCTATGCCAACTCTGCGCGCATTAGGACTTTCGTGGTATAAACCGGCGGACTACAAGCATAGGCCACGACCGACGCGATGCCTTTCGGCTTCTACATCATCATGGCGGCGCAGTTCTTTTCAGCGCTCGCCGACAACGCCCTTCTCATAGCTGCCATCGCCACCCTGCGTGAAATGCAGGCTCCGGCGGAGTACGAGCCATTGCTGAAGACCTTTTTCACTGTCTCCTATGTCCTGCTTGCGGCCTTTGTCGGCGCCTTCGCCGATTCGATGCCGAAATGGCGGGTGATGTTCATCAGCAACAGCATCAAGATCATCGGCTGCGCGATGATGTTCTTCATGGTGCACCCACTCATCGCCTATGCCGTCGTCGGCCTCGGCGCTGCCGCATACTCGCCGGCGAAATACGGCATCCTCACAGAATACCTGCCCGCTCGAAAACTGGTCATCGCCAACGGCTGGATCGAAGGCCTGACCGTCGGCGCCATCATTCTCGGCGTCGTCGTCGGCGGCACGCTGATCAAGCCGGAGATTGCCCAGTCGATACTGGCCTTCGACTTTCCGGTCATCGATACCGGCGTCGACACCGTTGGCGAAATGACCATCGGCATCGTCGGTGTCCTGTACATCATTGCCTCGATCTTCAATCTCTATGTTCCGGAAACCAACGTCGACCACAAGCCGCTGAAGAAGAATCCCTGGTACCTGATCCACGAATTCAACCACTGCCTGGCTCTCCTCTGGCGCGACAAGCTCGGCCAGATTTCGCTGGCCGTCACCACGCTGTTCTGGGGGGCCGGTGCCACGCTGCAGTTCATCGTCATCAAGTGGTCGGAGGCTGCGCTCCACCTTGACCTGTCGAAATCATCGATGCTGCAAGGGGTTGTAGCCATCGGCGTCGCCGGCGGGGCCATCGTCGCCGCCAAATTCATCACTCTGCGCAAGTCGATACGGGTCATTCCGCTCGGCATCGCCATGGGCATCATCGTGTTGATCATGAACTTCGTCAGCGACATGTGGGTTGCCGTGCCGCTGCTGATCCTTATCGGTGGCCTTTCCGGCTTCTTCGTGGTGCCGATGAACGCGCTGCTGCAACATCGCGGCCATATCCTGATGGGTGCCGGCCATTCCATCGCCGTGCAGAACTTCAACGAGAACCTGTCGATCCTGATCATGACCGGGCTCTATTTCGTCATGATGCGGGCCGAAATGTCGATCTACTGGGTGATCACCCTGTTCGGGCTGTTCGTCAGCAGCACGATGTACTTGGTCAAACGTATGCACGAGGCCAACCAGCGTGCGCACGATGACGTCATCCATCTGGATGACAACCCCCACCACTAGCCGCGCCATCGCTCACCGAGACCGCCCTTTTTGACCGATACCACTGCACCGATCAACCCTCCGGCCAGCAGTGGCAGCCCTTGCCCCGCCTGTCGGGCACCGATGACAACCCATCGCTTCAAGCGCCAGTTGCACGGCGAAATCACCCTCGACATCTGCTTTCCCTGCCAGGGCATCTGGTTCGACGATTTCGAGAGCGCCCAGCTGGCCCCGGCCGGCGTCCTCGAACTCTTCCGTCTGCTACACGAACACCACGACGACCAGCGCCAGCCCTGGCGCGACATCCTCAACTGCCCGCGCTGCAACGAAAGGCTGTTGCACGGCCTCGACCGTACGCGCAACGGCCATTTCGCCTACCACCGCTGCCCGGAAAAACACGGCCGCTTCAACTCCTTCTCCGCTTTCATGTCGGAAAAGGGCTTCGTCCGCCAGCTCAACGGCGCCGAGATCGAGGAAATGGCCAAACAGGTCCAGGTCATCCGCTGCTCCGGTTGCGGTGCCCCGGTCGACATCCGCCGCGAAAACGCCTGCAGCCACTGCCGCTCGCCCATCGTCATCCTCGACCCGGACGCCGTCCGCGAGGCACTGGCCGGCTATGGCGAAAAAGCCCAGCGGCAGGAACGTGTCGACCCGCACGCCTATGCCGACGCCCTGCTCGCCAACGAGCGGCTGAAATCAAAGAGCGCCCTCGACAGACGAAAAGACAAGTCGGTCCTCGAAAGCGACATCACCGACCTCGTGACTGGTGGTGTCGAAGCTGTCTGGAATCTTCTGCGCCGCTGAAAATTCAGCCAGTTTTCTGACGCCCTGCTGCTTGTCTTTCGTCCGGTCCGGGCAGAAAATGACAGAAAACTAATATTCAGTTCCGCGCAAAGGCAGACTCATGAACGAAGACAACCAGTTTTTCCGCCCGGTCAGGGATTTCTGTGCTCGCAACGTCGTCACCTGCAGCGCCGACGATGGGCTGATCGGCATTGTCGGATTGATGCGCGAGAAAAACATCTCCAGCGTCGTGGTCGTCGAAAACGACCAGCCGACGGGCATCTTCACCGATCGCGACCTGCGCAACAAAGTCGTCGCCGCCGGCATCTGCCCCGATCAGTTGAAGGTGCACGACATCATGAACTCGCCGCTGTCGACCATCGGCGAAGACGACCTGCTTTACGAAGCGCTTTACCGCATGTCGAAGCAGAAGATCCACCGGCTCGGCGTCGTCGATGCCGCAGGCAAACTGGCCGGCATCATCACCGACACCGACATCCTGCGCCTGCAGGCCCACTCGCCGCACCAGCTGGTGCTCGACATCGAGAAGGCCAAGAGCCTCGATGACCTCAAGCCGCTGCATGCGCGCATCCAGGCGCTGGTGCTGCACCTCTCCGGCACCGGCATCGGCATCCGCGACCTCGTTCGCCTCATCGCCCACCTCAACGACCAGATCGTCCTGCGTCTGATCGGCCTGTTGCGCGCCGAGTGGTTCGACGACATCCCGGAAGACAGCTACGCCTTCCTCGTACTGGGCAGCGAAGGCCGCAGCGAACAGACCCTGGCCACCGACCAGGACAACGCCATCGTCTATGCCGACGGCCTCAGCCCGGCGCAGATCAAGCGCATCGAGGAGTTTTCGCTGGCGCTGATCGACGGCCTCATCGCCATCGGCGTGCCGCCCTGCCCCGGCGGCATCATGGCCAAGAACCCG
>JAUPVD010000137.1 GCA_030917225.1 Pseudomonadota bacterium | reverse complement strand
TCCGATCTGGTGTAGAGCACATGACCGTCGTCGTCACAACGTACGAAACGTCCGGAAGCGTCGAGCACCATGCCGGCAGCCTCGGCCAGCGCGCGAACCTTGGTGCCGGGGAAGACCTGCCCCTGGCTGATGACGTTAAGCCCGACCTGGATATCGACATTGGCGCAGAACTGGTCCAGCGCTATCGCGGCATCCAGCGCCGCATCGCGCGGCGGCAGATCGGCGACGGCCGTCAATTCCTCGGCCAGGTTCTGCATGGCAGCGTGGAAAGTGAGCAGATCAGCTTCGCCCAGCGGCCCACGGCGATCGGCAAGCAGCAGGCCTACACGCAGACGGCGGTAGCTTCCCTCGGCAACTACCCGCTCCCATTCGCGTGTCCGGTCGTTGTAGCCGGCCCAGCCGATCGGCTTGCTGACACGTGCCAGCAAGTCGTGCTGCGAATGCAGGAGCTGAGCGCCGGAGGCGGCTTCGACCAGTTCGAAACTGGCCATATAGTCGATTGCCGGCGACACGATGATCGCCGGAATTTCATCTTCGCCCGCAGGATTTGCCACACTGATGCGGGGCATCCCTTCACCGGCAGGTACGGACGCAGCCTCCCTGAAACCGCTCTCGGCACCAAGTGGCTCGGTCGATAGCGTGGGCTCGACCACGTCTTCCAGCACCGGTTCCGGGGAATGATCGACATCCTCCCATGGTGGATGTTCGCGGTCGTCTGCCGAGAGCATGGGCTCCATTCTCACCGACGGCTCCATCCGCGCACCCATCGAGGCGCGTTCTGCCGAAATCATGGGCACCAGATGTGGCTCGTCGTCGCTAATGTCCGGCGCCGATATCGCTGCTTCAGGACGAGGAATGTCTGCCGTGTCCCCACCCAGCAGGACGTCAGCGTGATTCCTTTGCAGCACCTGCTCCGCCACCTTGCGATGACGGCGCTCCTGCCATTTGTTATAGGCCACGACCCCGGCAACGGCGACGGTGCCGAGCCCGATCAACCCCAGCTGCAGTTCGTTCATGCTCATCAGGCCACCTGTTCACGCATGCGCAAAGCTTCCTCGATGTCGACCTCCACGATGCGCGACACCCCGGATTCCTGCATGGTCACACCCACCAATTGCTTCGCCATTTCCATGGCGATCTTGTTGTGGCTGATGAACAGGAACTGTGTATTGACCGACATGCGCTGCACCATGCTGCAGAAGCGCTCGGTGTTGGTATCGTCGAGCGGCGCATCGACTTCGTCGAGCAGGCAGAACGGCGCCGGGTTGAGCTGGAACATGGCGAACACCAGCGCAATCGCTGTCAGCGCCTTCTCGCCGCCGGACAGCAGGTGAATGGTCGAGTTCTTCTTGCCCGGTGGCTGCGCCATGACCTGCACGCCGGAGTCGAGGATTTCATCGCCGGTCATGATCAGCCGTGCCTCGCCACCACCGAACAGTGCCGGGAACAGTTCGCCGAAGTGACGATTGACCGTGTCGTAGGTCGTCTGCAGCAGTTCGCGGGTCTCGCGGTCAATGCGGCGGATGGCGTTTTCCAGCGTTTCCAGCGCCTCGTTCAAGTCGGCGGACTGGGCGTCGAGATAGCCCTTGCGTTCGCGTGACGACTCCAGCTCTTCGAGCGCTGCCAGGTTGACCGCCCCCAGCGCTTCGATCTGGCGCTGCAGCGACGTGATCGAACCCTGCAGCGGGCCGGGTCGGGCACCCGGCAGATCGGCCGCCAGCGCCGCCTCATCGGCCTGCGCTTCGACCAGCAGCAACGCCAGTTGTTCAACGTTGAGTGCAGCAGCCTGCTCTTTCAGGCGCAACTCACCGATGCGATCGCGCAGAGGATTCAGCCCCTGTTCGATCTTCAGTCGATCTTCTTCCAGCCCGCGCAGGCCGGCGGTCGCCGCTTCCAGTGCATCGCGCATGGCGGCCAGCGCCTGCTCGCGGATGACGCGCTGTTCGAGCGCTTCCTGCAGCTTTGGCACGATTTCTTCCGGATCGAGGCTGCCGGCGCTGTCCTCGCAACGCGCCAGATCCTCGGCGACACGCACCAGTTGCTGCCTGGCCAGATCACGCCCGGTTGAAATCTCTTCCAGCTTGGTCGCGCATTCGCGCTGCGAGAACTGTGCCTCACGCAATTCACGCTCGGCCACGGCAACCTGCTCGCGTTCGTCGCGCAGCGCCCGGTCGACTGTCTCCAGCTTGGCCTTGAGTTCCGTCAGCAGGGTTTGACGCTCGTCAACCGCCTCGCGCTGAACGATCATCGATTCTTCCGCCACCAACACACGCTCGCGCTCAGCCTCTTCCTCGGCAACCAGCTCGCGTACCGCCTCGTTGATCTGCGCCATGCGATCCTGATAGCGCTCCATGATCTGCGTCAGCTTGAGCACTTCCAGTTGCACCGCATGCGCGCGCTCCTGGCGCTCGTCGAGCGCGCGACGCGCCTGATCGACTTCGGCCTTGGCGGCCTCCAGGCGTTCATCCAGCTCGGCGATGCGGGCTTCCTGTGCCTCGACGGCCAGTTGGCGCTCGGCAATAACACCGTCGAGCGATTCGATTTCGCGCTGACGCTCAAGAAAGCCGTGCTCGGCGCCATCCGGTGCAAAAAGTGTCAGGCTCTGGCGGCCGACAATATCGCCACCGGCCGTTACCCAAACTTCGCCGGCAGCCAGCTCAGTGCGCTTGGCAAGGGCTGTCGCCAGATCCGCCGTCGTCCGTGCACCACGCAACCAGTCGCCAAGGGGTGCAGCAACGGAAGCGTCATCGCAGCGCACGCGCGCCATCAGGCTGTCGCCATTGCTCCTGGCGGCCTCTGCGCTTCCGGAAAGTAGTACGGTTACCTTTGCACCCGGGCGGTCGGCCGCCCACGCGGTGACATCGGCATTGCCCGCATCGACCGCAGACAGGCGCTCGCGCAACACGGCCTCGACCGCATCTTCCCAGCCGGCTTCGACATGCAGCCGCTTCCACAGCGGCGTCTGGCCGGAAAGACCGTGGCGCTGCAGCCATTCACCGATCTTCGAGCCGCTCTGCATGCGCTTCTGCAACTGTTCAAGGGCATTCTTGCGCGCTTCGGATTCGTTTCTGGCCTGCTGCGCCTTCTGCAGATCCTGCTGAATGTCACGGCGGCGCGACTCCAGTTCGGGCAGGCGCTGATGTGTTGCCGCTACCTGCTCCTGCGCGGCGAGAACATCCTCCTGCAGCGCGGCATGTTCCGCTTCTTTCAGATCGATTTCCGCCTGATCCGGCTTGATCAGTGCGGCACCTTCCTGTTCGAGGCGCTCACGGCGGCTACCGATATTGAACAGCGTGCGCTCGGCGTTGGCGCGATGCGCCTCCTCGACGCGCAGCTTCTGCTCGGCTTCGGCGACGGCATTGCGCTGGGAATTGACGGCCTCCTGTGCGGCGACCTGTGCTTCCTCGGCCAGCGGCAGGCGCTCCTGCTGCGCCTCAAGGCGCATTTCTGCCTGCTCCGAGCGTTCATCGGCCAGTTCCGACAACTCGCGCCAGCGGCGCTCGTCAGCATCGGCCTTCTCGGCCTGCGTCTGCCATTGCACACGCTCGGCGTTGAGCTGGCTGACACGCTGTTCCAGATCTCGCTGCGTATCGCGGCGATGGCGCAATTCGGTTTCCAGCCGGGCAACCTCGGCATTGGCCGCAAACAGGTCGCTCTGCGAGGTGTGCACGCCATCGGATGAGCCGAAATGGTTCTCCCGCGCCTCTTCCAGGCGGGCTTCTATCCCGCGCAGGCCGGCCGTCTGGCCTTCCAGATCATTGGTCGCACGTTCGACATCGTGCGCGGCCTTTTCCCGTTCGGCCTGCGCCTCGTTGCGCTTCAACAGCCAGAGCAGTTGCTGCTTGCGTGTCAGTTCGTTGTTGAATTCGTGATACTGGCGCGCAACAGCCGCCTGCGCTTCGAGGCGTTCCATCTGCGCCGTCAGTTCGACACGGATATCCTCGATGCGGGTCAGGTTCTCGCGCGTATCGCCAATGCGATTTTCGGTTTCCCTGCGCCGCTCCTTGTAGCGGGTCACCCCCGCCGCTTCCTCAAGGAAAACCCGCAACTCGTCCGGCTTGGCCTCGATGATGCGCGAGATCATGCCCTGGCCGATGATCGCGTAAGCGCGCGGGCCGAGGCCGGTGCCGAGGAACAAGTCGGTGATGTCCTTGCGGCGCACCTGCAGGTTGTTGATGTAGTACTCGGATTGCCCGGTGCGTGTCAGCAGGCGCTTGACCGACAGCTCGGCATACTGCGACCACTGGCCGGCCGCACGGCCGAGGGAGTTGTCGAAAACCAGCTCGACGGCGGCGCGCGCCACCGGCTTGCGGTTGCCGGAGCCGTTG
>JAUPVD010000136.1 GCA_030917225.1 Pseudomonadota bacterium | reverse complement strand
GATGCTGGCGCACAAGCACATCATCTTGAATCTGTTCATCGGTACGGCGACGGTGTTCTTCCTGTGGGTGTTGCTGGGCGGCCGCTCGTTCTGCTCCTGGGTCTGTCCGTATCACCTGGTTGCCGAGTGGTTCGAGTGGCTGCACCTCAAGCTGGTGGCGAAGAAGATCGTCACCGACCACGAGTTTCACCGCGGCGCGCGCACCGTCTTCTGGGTACTGTTTTCTCTGATGGCACTGGTCAGCGGCTACACCATCTTCGAGACACTGTCGCCCACCGGCATTCTCTCCCGAGCCCTGATCTACGGGCCTTCGCTGGCGCTCGGCTGGGTCTTCCTGCTGCTCATGTTCGAAGTCTTCTATTCCCGCCGCGCCTGGTGCCGCTACGTCTGCCCGATCGGACTCACCTATGGTATGGTGGGCACCCTCTCGCCGGTGCGCATCATGTACCGTCTGGAACACTGCTTCCACGAGGGCGACTGCAAGAAGGTCTGCCTGGTGCCGCATGTGCTGGACATGGTGGTCAAGGGGCGCGCCGAAGACACTCACGTGCCGGTTGGCCCGGATTGCACGCGTTGCGGTCTGTGTGTCGATGTCTGCCCATCCGGCGCGCTGCAGTTCGACGTCAAGGGCCTGAGCAAGATGCTTTGATGCCGGGCCAAAGACCAGTAAGCGATTAACCACAGCGAGCACCGCGAACATACCGAACATGCCGCGAAGCAAATCCCGAGGGACAGCGAAAAGCAGCAGCGTTATCGGGGTAACAAGTTTTTTCGCCGTGTGCGCCGTGGTTCAAAATGAGCTTTTAGAATGATCCGTTTTCAAGGCGTCACCAAACTTTTCAAGCGTCACCGGGTGCTCGATGGCATCGACCTCGACATTGCCCTCGGTGAGCGCATTGCGCTGATCGGCTCCAACGGTGCCGGCAAGACGACGCTGATCCGCTGCCTGCTCGGGGAATACACTTTCGGCGGTGAGGTCAGCATTGAAGGCCAGAGTCCGCGTGCCGACCGTACCTCGGTGCTTGGCAAGATCGGCTTTGTGCCGCAGTTGCCGCCGCCGCTCAAGATGCCGGTCGGCCAACTGGTCGATTTCGCTGCAGCGCTGTGCGGCACCGACCCGAAGCGCATGCACGATATTGCCGCACGCCTTGGCCTCGACATGCAGGAGATCCTGTCCCGACCGTTCAACCGGTTATCCGGCGGCATGAAGCAGAAACTGCTGATCGCCGTTGCGCTGGGCCGCGATGCCAAGGTGCTGGTCATGGATGAGCCGGCGGCCAACCTCGATCCGGACGCACGTCACATCTTCTTCCAGCTGCTTGCCGAGCGTCTGGAAACCACAACGATGCTGATTTCCAGTCACCGTCTCGACGAAGTGGCACCACTGGTCAATCGCGTCATCGAGATGGACATGGGCAAGGTTGTCCTCGACGACCGCGTTGCCGACGATACCGGCCTGGCCTCCCTGTACAACGTGCATCTGACGCTGACGCGGCCGGATGCGGCAATTGCCAAGGCGCTCGGCGCATGGTCCTTCGCCGACCGTCGTGACGGCGTCGAGTGGCATGGCCAGGTGCCGGGGCCGGATCGCCTGCGCTTCCTCGGCATGATCTCGCGTTACGTCGGTCTTGTCGCACGTATCGAGATGGCCGAGTTGCCGGAAAACCTTGTACTGCAATGAGTATCGACCGTCGCCGCTTCGTCTCCGCGCTGCCGGCGCTTGTAGCCGGCCCGTATCTGGGCGCCGCACTCGGTGCAGCGTCCGCCCTTTCGTTGACCGGCTGCAGCAGCGAACCGCTGACCGGGCCGGCAAAAATGAATTGGGATCGCGATGTCTGCGTCCGCTGCAGCATGGTCATCAGCGACCGGCAGTTCGCGGCGCAGATCCGCGATCCGATGAAGAAAGTATTGAAGTTTGACGATTTCGGCTGCGCGGTGTTCTGGAAGGAACATCAGTCGTGGAGCGATGCGGACATCGAATTCTGGGCTGTCGATTCGCGTGCAGAGCCAACGGGAAGCCAGTGGATCGACGCGCGCAAGGCGGCGTTCGTCGGCGGCAAGCGCTCGCCGATGGGTTATGGATTTGCCGCAATAACCGCAGAAATGCCCGGAGTAGTCAGCTATGCCGACGCCCGCAAGCAGATTCTGGCTAAGGGTAAATGATTTGCTGTTTGGGCTATATGCCCTTCGATACGCCCGCTTCGCGGGCTACTCAGGGCGAACGGTGGGAGGTAAAACCGTTCGTGGTGAGTAGCGCCGCAGGCGTGTATCGAACCATCAACGGCGCACAAACGAGAATGGAACAATGAATCACCTCTGGCTCACCGCCAAACTGGATATCGTCGAGTCGCTGCGGGCGCGCTGGTTTCTCATCTACAGCATCGTTTTCGGCGGCATTGTTGCGCTGCTCTTCGCCTTCGGCCTGACCGAATCGCGCGTGCTCGGCTTCATCGGCCTGTCACGCCTGCTCGTCACCTACATCCAGCTGGCCATGGCCATCCTGCCGATCTTCGTCCTCATCACCACCGTTCGTTCGGTTGCGGGGGATCGCGAGGCCGGTGTCTTCGAATACCTGCTGTCGCTGCCGGTCGGCCTCGCCGCCTGGTTCTGGGGCAAGATCATCGGCCGCTACATCACCATCTTCCTGCCGGTCTTCGTGGCCATGCTCGGTGCGGCGCTGTGGGGCATGATCCAGGGCATCGAGGTGCCGTGGGACATGTTCATCTACTACACCGGGCTGCTTGCCGCGATGGGCTGGTGCTTCCTCGGCATCGGCATGCTCATCTCGACACTGGCACGCAGCACCGACGTGGCGCAGGGTTCGGCCTTCATGGTCTGGCTGACCATGCTGCTGTTCCTCGACCTGATCCTGCTTGGCGTCATGATCCAGGGACGCATCGCGCCGGAACTGGCGGTTACGCTAGCACTGGCCAACCCGCTACAGGTCTTCCGTACGGCCGCACTGGCCATGTTCGACCCGCAGCTGATCGTGCTTGGCCCCTCGGCCTATGTCATCCTTGATCTCTTCGGTGCGACGGGTTTCAAGTTCTATGCGCTGGTCTACCCGGTGCTGGTCGGCACGCTGGCGGCAGGCATTGGTTTTCTCACCTTCCGGAAGAGCGATCTTCCCTGATCGAGGTCGCTTCATGCGTGCACTAGGCATCGCTCTGCTGCTTGCCATCACCGTCTTCCTGCCCCCCTCGGCAGCAGCGGACTCTGGTGCGATGCCGTTTTTTGCTGCCAGCGCCATCGGTGTCGACAGCAAACCGGTGTCGTTCGACAATCTGCGCGGGAAACCGCTGGTGGTGAACTTCTGGGCCCGCTGGTGTGGCCCGTGCCGCAAGGAAATTCCCGATCTGGTCGAGATGGATACGAAGTTCAAGGCCAAGGGCCTGGTCATCCTTGGCCTGGCGGTTGAAGAACCAGAGCATCGGGAAGCAGTGCGTGACTTCGCCAAGGCCTACGACGTCGACTACCGGGTGTTGCTCACCGGCACTGGCAAGGGCGTCGAACTGATGAAGGCGCTCGGCAACGAGAAGTCCGGCCTGCCCTTTACCGTGGTCATTGATCGCAACGGCAAGATTGTCGCCAGAAAGCTCGGCGCCATGTCGAAGGCCGAAATGGAAGCGGCAATCAAGCTGGTTCTCTAGCAGCACGTCGGGATGCTAACCAGCATCGCGCAGAAACTGCACGGAACGTTACGTGCTAAATAATGGATTGATCGTGCTAATATTTGGCCATGTCTATCGCCACCGCCCTTTTTTCCAAAAGCCAGATCAGCCTGCTTAGCTGGCTTTTCGGTCAGCCTGAGCGCAGCTACCACCTCAGCGAGTTGCGTCGCCTTACCGGTTTGGGCAGCGCATCGCTGCAACGAGAACTGAACCGGCTGGCCGATGCCGGGCTGGTCGTTGCGCAGCGCACGGGTAATCTGCGTCTGTTCAAAGCAAATCCGCTGAGTCCGGTATTCGGTGAGCTGGTTGGTTTGGTGACCAAATCCATGGGAGCGCAACCCCTGCTGCGTGAGGCGTTAAGCAGGCTGGGGCCACGTCTCCATGCAGCGTGTATTTTCGGCTCGATAGCCAAGCAAACCGATACGGTTCAGAGCGATATTGATGTTCTGCTGGTCGGTGAAGATTTGTCGCTCGCCGAGATTCTGGAACTGCTGATGCCGCTGGAAGCCCGGTTGGGCCGAAAAATCAACCCGACCTGTTACACCCCGGCCGAATACCAGCGTCGTCGGCAGGAAGCCGATTCCTTCGTTAACCGGGTACTTTTCCAGCCAGTGCTGCCGTTGATCGGAGATATTCTTGACCCTGCCGGTTCTCGATAATCTGGTAAAAATCGGCCAACTCAAGGCCGAGCCTCGCAACGCAGCCGAAATCAGCCGGATGCTGTCAATGGCGCATACTCGCCTGAACGACGCGCGACTCAACAAGCTATCGGCAGAAGGTCGTTTCATCAGTGCTTACAATGCCGCCCATGCTGCTGCATTGGCGGCATTGCGCTGGCATGGCTACCGGAGCGAAAGCCGCTATACCGTTTTTCAAAGCCTCGCACATACGCTGAATTGGCCGGCGACCCGCTGGCGGGTACTCGATAATGCTCACCAGAAGCGAAATCTCGCGGAATACGAAGGGTTTCTGGAGATAGAAGAATCGGCTATCGCCGAGTTATGTGCCCTGGTTGCAGACCTGATTGATGATGCCTCAAGCTTGGTCGGAGAGCAGTAAATGTGGCTGTCGCGCATTTCTCAAGCGAAACCTTTGACTTAAACCAAAGCAAGCCGATCATGAGCAGCGCATTCTCCGCTGTGCGCCTTATTCAAACCAACAGGATTATCATGCGCAAGATTCTCGCTCTCGTTTCAGTGCTTCTGCTTTCCGCCTGTGCCGGCCAGCCACTCAAGGGTACCGGCGATCTCGGCTTGGTCATCGAGCGGGCCAGTGGCCATGTGACGCTGGTCAATACCAGTTCACGTACT
>JAUPVD010000135.1 GCA_030917225.1 Pseudomonadota bacterium | reverse complement strand
TAACATTGTTCAGTACCTGAAGGATTTTTCGCATGCCGACGAAGGCAATTTTGCCTGGGCCGACCTGCATCACGGCATCGACTCGACACTGAACATCGTTGCCAACGAAGTGAAATACAAGGCCGATGTGGTGAAGGAGTACGGAACGCTGCCGCAGGTAATGTGCTCGGCCTCGCAACTCAACCAGGTGTTCATGAACTTGCTGGTAAATGCGGCGCACGCGATGCCGGCAGACCGGCGCGGACACATCACGATCCGCACGCGCCTTGAGGATGGGCAGGTCGTTCTCGAATTCACCGACGACGGCAGCGGCATCGCGCCGGAGAACTTGAAGCGTATCTTCGATCCGTTTTTCACGACCAAACCGGTCGGCAAGGGCACGGGGCTGGGGCTCTCGCTCTCCTACGGAATCATCGAAAAACACGGCGGCAGGATCACGGTGGAGAGCACGGTTGGTGTTGGCACCACCTTCCGCATCACGCTGCCGGTCGGGCGCATCGACATCGGGAGCGACGACAGCGCCTGAGGGCGCTGCGCGAACAATCCGTCGATGAGCGATTTCCTACCCGACAACCCCCGGCGGCGTTTTCTGCTCGCTGGTGGCACACTCGTGGCGACTGCAGCGCTGGCGATCCTGGCGACGCTGTGGGCAGGCTGGTATCCACCACCTGACGCCGTCAAGAGTACCAAGGCGACGACAGCCCTGATGTTCCTGCTGCTCGGCACGGCACTGGCGCTGCAGGGCGTGCCGTCGCTCGCAAACGAGACCGTACTGCAACGCCTGCTTGGCGGCAGCGCACTCGCCTTTGCCATCTTTGCGCTCGGCGGCCTGCTCGGGTTTCATGCGTTGCCAATCCAACCCGGAGCGCACGCGATCGCACTGGTCGCTGCAGGCGGCATCGGCGTTTTGCTGTGCGCAGAAAGGCTGAAGGGAAATCCGGGAGAGTGGCTGGGTGTGGTGATGATGCTGCACGGCACGCTGATCTTTCTTTCCCATCTCTTCGACATCGAGCCGCATTCGCTGATCTTCAGCGACGGCGGTACGGCGATGCCGACCGCCCTTCTCGGCCTGATCACCGGCGGGCTGCTCGTCGTGGCGCACTCCGAGGGCGTGCTGATCGGCCTGATCTGCGATGCGGGCATCGCCGGAACACTGATGCGACGGACGCTGCCCGTCCTTTGCGTTGCACTGCCGGTGCTCGGCTGGCTCCGCTATACCGGCGAATACGCCGGTTGGTATGGCGACCATGAAGGCGTTGTATACATGGTCGCCTCGGCAACGGTGGTGGCACTGGTCACGGCACTGTATGGCGGCCATGTAGTGCGTCGCCTGGATCGCGAGGCGAAGCGGCAGATGCAGCTTTTCGAGAAGGTGATCGAGGGCACGGAAGACGCCATCTTCGTGAAGGACCGCGAAGGCCGGTTCCTGCTGGTCAATCACGTGATCGCGCAGGCGACCGGATTATCGCGCGAGGAACTGATCGGCAAGCGCGACGAGGACGTGCTGCCCGGCAACGACATCGCCCTCCTGAACCTTTCCAGCCAACGCGTTCTGGAGCACGGGGAAAGCCTGACCGTCGAGGAGAACCTGGATTTTGCCGGCGTTCGCCGTTCGTTTCTGTCGACAAAAACACCCTTGCGCTCGGCGCAGGGAAAGATCAATGGCCTGATCTGCATCGCGCGCGAGATTACCCAGCAAAAGCGTCATCAGGCCGAACTTGAATACCAGGCGACGCACGACGCGCTAACCCAACTTGCAAACCGCAGCCTGCTGCGTGACCGCCTCTGCCAGGCACTGGCCGGGGCAGAACGACACAAGTATATGGTGGCGTTGATTGCCATCGATCTCGATGCCTTCAAGCGGGTTAACGAGGAGCTTTCTTTCGAGGCTGGAGACCAGCTGCTGCGCGTTACGGCGAGCCGTATCGGCGAGTGCGTGCGGCACGGCGACACGATTGCGCGGGTCTATGGCGACGAATTCATCGTCATGCTCGCGGAAGCGGGGGGCAAGGACTATGTCGACGAGGTGGCCCGGCGCATTCTGGCAACGATCTCGCGGCCATGGTCGTGCGATGGGATCGAAGTAGTGCTGAATGCGAGTGCCGGCATCAGCCTTTATCCAAGCGATTCAACAAGCGCCGACGATCTGGAGCGACATGCCGAGATGGCACTTTATCGCGCCAAGGAACTCGGCAAGAACCGTCACGAGTTCTATCACCTGCAATCTGGGGGCGGGTCGATACGCCGACTCGACCGCGAACGCGAATTGCGGCACGCGCTGGAAGCAGGTGAACTGGTGCTGCATTACCAGCCCAAGATCGAACTGGAAAGTGGCCAGATTTCCGGCGCCGAGGCCTTGATCCGCTGGCAGCACCCGACACGCGGGCTGATCGGGCCGAGCGATTTCATCTCGCTGGCCGAGGATAACGGCCTGATCGTGCCCATCAGTGAATGGGTGTTCACCGAGGCTTGCGCGACGATAAAGCGTTGGTATGCCGCCGGGCTGGACCCGGGGCCGGTAGCCGTCAACCTTTCCGGCCGGCAATTGCAGGAAGCGATGCTGGCCGACCGGTTGGCACGCATCATCGGCGACGCCAACATGGAGAACGGAGCAATCGAGCTGGAGGTGACGGAAACTTCGGTGCTGCGCGATCAGGAAGAAACGGCGCGCATTCTGCACCGCTTTCATGACATGGGCCTGAAACTCGCTCTGGACGATTTTGGTACTGGCTATTCATCCCTTTCGTTCTTGCGCAAGTTTCCGATCTCCAGCTTGAAGATCGACCGCTCATTCGTGCGCGACATCCACACCGACCCCAACGATGCCGCCATCGCCCGCACCGTCATCGCCATGGCTCATGCGCTGAAGCTGCACGCAGTGGCAGAAGGAGTAGAGACGGCCGCCCAACTGCGCTATCTGCACCATCACCATTGCGACGAGATCCAGGGCTTTCTTTTCAGCAAGGCGGTACCCGCCGACGAGTTCGAAGCGATGATTGCCAACGGCGCCAGACTCGATCTGGAGGCTCTTGGTGTCTCGATCCAGCGACGACTGCTGCTGGTGGACGACGAAGATGGCGTGCTGCAGTCACTCAAGCGCCTGTTCCGCCGCGAGGGCTACGCGATACTGACCGCTGGTTCAGCGACCGAGGCGCTGCGGCTGCTTGGCGAAAACGAGATACAGGTCATTATCTGCGATCAGCGCATGACGGGCATGAACGGCACCGACCTGTTGGCGCGCGTTGCCGAGATTTATCCGGAAACGATTCGCATCATGCTTACCGGTTACACGGAACTGCAGTCGGTGATGAACGCGATAAATCGGGGCGCCATTTACAAATTTCTGACCAAGCCGTGGGATGACGAGGCATTGCGCGAACATGTACGCGATGCCTTCCTGCATTATGAGGCGAAGTACGGGCGCTAGCGTACCCGTCGGGCACAGTGGGAGCCGGCCCAAGGAGGCCGCCGTGGTACAATTCCGCCCCCCAATCCCTTGATCTGTAAACCAATGTTCTCCGGCATCGTGGCCGCCGTCGGCCGCATCACCCATCTCTCCACCCGCGCTGACGACAACAGCACCGTCCGCCTGACGATCGAAGCCGGTTCGCTCGGCCTCGACGACGTCGCGCTGGGCGACTCGATCGCCTGCAACGGCGTCTGCCTGACCGTGGTCGAGAAGGAGAGCAACAGCTTCCGCGTCGATGTCTCGCCGGAGACGCTGTCCTGCACCGTCGGCCTCGCCGCGCCCGGCCAGATCAATATGGAGAAGGCCCTGCGCCTGTCGGACCGCCTCGGCGGTCACCTTGTTTCCGGCCACGTCGATGGCGTCGGCGAGGTGCTGCG
>JAUPVD010000134.1 GCA_030917225.1 Pseudomonadota bacterium | reverse complement strand
GGAGGCACCCATGTGCGAAATCTACGTCAAGGCTGATCCCATCCTCTACGAGTCGCGCTCGCGGTCACTGCGCATTCACGGTGCGGTGACCAAGATCCGCCTTGAAAACCTGTTCTGGGACATCCTTGCCGAGCTGGCCGAGTCCGACGGCTACACGACCAACCAGCTGATCGCCAAGCTCTACGACGAACTGGTCGAGTACCGAGGCGAGATCGACAATTTTGCCTCCTTCCTCCGGGTTTCCTGCCTGCGCTACCTGACGCTGAAAAAAGGTGCCGGAGCATCCACCAAACCCGACCTGTCCGTCGTCGGCCGGGCGGTTGCCGGTTAAGCGCACGGCCGCATTTCCGGCGCTCCTGCCCGTATAATGCCCCCTGCAGTCTGAGTTACTGCTTGAACGGGGCGGCCTTCACACAGGTCGCGATTAAGCTGCCGTGTCACCCGCGCGGCGGCGGCTGAATCATTAACGGGAGCATCCCATGAACCACACCCTGCGCCGCCTGGCGCTCAAGGGCGCATTTGTTTGCGCACTCGCTTCTTTCCTTGTTCCTTCCCTCATCGGCTCGGCAGCGGCACAGGAAAACGTGCTGCGCGTTTCCGCCATTCCGGACGAAGCGCCAACCGAACTGCAGCGCAAGTTCGCACCGCTCGGCAAATACCTGGAAAAGGAAACCGGCATGAAGGTCAGCTTCGTGCCCGTCTCCGACTACGCCGCCGTGGTCGAGTCGCTGGCCACGAAGAAGCTGGACCTCGCCTGGCTTGGCGGCTTCACCTTCGTCCAGGCCAAGATTCGCACCAACGGCACGGCTATCCCGATCATCCAGCGCGAGGAAGATGCGAAATTCACCTCGAAATTCGTTACCGCCGACCCGAATATCAAGTCGTACGTCGACCTCAAGGGCAAGACCTTTGCCTTCGGTTCGCCGTCGTCTACCTCGGGTCACCTGATGCCGCGTTTCTTCCTGCAGCAGGCGGGTATTGCTGCGGACAAGGATTTCAGGAACGTCGCCTTCTCCGGCGCCCATGATGCCACGGTCGCCTTCGTCGCGGCCGGCAAGGCCGACGCCGGCGTCCTCAACGCTTCGGTATGGGACAAGCTGGTCGAAGCGAAGAAGGTCGATACCGACAAGGTGCGCGTGTTCGCCACGACGCCGCCGTACTTCGACTACAACTGGACGGTGCGCGGAGACCTCGACCCGGCACTGGTGAAAAAGCTGACCGAGGCTTTCCTCAAGCTCGACTCGAAGAACCCGGAGCACGCCGAGATCATGCAACTGCAGCGCGCTTCGAAGTTCATCCCGACGAAGAGGGAAAACTACGACGGTATTGAAAAGGCGGCGCAATCGGCCGGTTTGTTGAAATAAATCCTGTTACCACGGAGTGCACGGAGATCACGGAGAGGTGCAGAAATGCGCCATGCGTTTTTGACTTTCTCCGTGATTAAATTCCATGTCTTTTAATATCGAAAACGCGTCGCTGACCCACGCCAACGGCTTTGTTGCCTTGAGCGGTATCACGCTCTCCGCAGCTGCCGGTGAGCGTGTGGCCATCATCGGCCCTTCCGGTGCCGGCAAAACCACGCTGCTGCGCCTGCTGGGCGCAGCCCTGCGACCGACAACAGGGGGGCTGTCCCTTCTCGGTCGTGACCCCTGGGCGCTGCCAGTTGGCGAACTGCGCAGCTTGCGTGCGCGTATCGGTGTCGTGCATCAAGCGCCACCGCTGCCGCAGCGGCAGCGGGTGGTCACTGCTGTTCTGGCCGGTCGTCTGGGCCAGTGGCCACTGTGGAAAAGCATCGCCTCCCTGCTTTACCCGCTCGATATCGCCGGTGCCCGTGCGGTACTGGCGCGGCTTGATCTCGGTGATCGGCTCTTCGATCGCTGCGATCGCATTTCTGGCGGGCAACTGCAGCGAGTCGGTCTGGCGCGGGTGCTCTACCAACAGCCGGACCTGATGCTTGCCGATGAGCCGGTGTCGGCGCTCGATCCGTCGCTGGCACGCCAGACAGTGCGTACGCTGATTGCCGATGCAGAGGCTCGCGGAGCGACTCTGGTCGCCAGCCTGCATGCAGTCGATCTGGCACTCGCCGAATTTGCGCGCATCGTCGGCATCAAGGACGGGCGCATCGCCTTCGATCTGCCTGCGGCTGAAGTCAGCGAAGTATTGCTGCGCGACCTCTATGCCTCGGAATGTGCCGGCGCCGCTGAGCTGCCGACGCTGGCCAACGAACCGCGCTTCGCTGCCCATGTCGTCGATGCCGGCCCGGTGACGCAAGGCGCCCGCTGCCGATGACCGGTGTCGCAGCCCTCCGTGCAAGTGCCATGAGCGATCCCGCCGCACGCGGCCGCGCCACCTCGCTGGTCCTTGGTCTGGTCGTGCTCTGGCCCTTGCTGGTGATTGCCGAGTTCAAGCCGGCGGCGATCTTCGAAGCGCAGAATCTGAAAACCATGGCCGGCTTTCTTGCCGCCTTCCTGCCGCCGGAAACCGGGCAGGAATTTCTTGTCTATCTTGGCCGGGCGACACTGGAAACGCTAGCCATCGCGACGGCGGGGATCGTCCTGGCTTTTGCTCTGGCCATGCCGTTGGCGCTGCTGACGACACGTGTGCTATCGGTGGCCGAGATCGGCCCCGGGCCGGGGCGCCGGAGGGCGCAGGCGCTGCACTATCTGCTGCGTGCCGTGCTTACCGTGCTGCGCGGCATTCCGGAACTGGTCTGGGCACTGGTCTTCGTCCGTGTCTTCGGACTCGGCCCGGCGGCCGGGGTGCTGGCCCTGGCGTTGACCTATGGCGGCATGCTGGCCAAGGTCTATGCCGAGATTCTTGAATCGGGCGATACCCGCCCGGCACGCGCCATCCTTGAAGCTGGCGGCAGTCGTTTGCAGGCACTGCTCTACGGCTTGCTGCCCGGCACGGCACAGGAGCTCACTTCGTACACCGTATATCGCTGGGAGTGCGCGGTACGCGCCTCGGTGGTCATGGGTTTCGTCGGCGCCGGTGGTCTGGGCCAGTTGATGGATCAGGCGATGAAGATGCTCAACGGCGGGGAGGCGTCGACCATCCTGCTGACCTTTCTGGCACTGGTGCTGGCGGCCGATGCACTATCGGGATTCCTGCGCCGTCAGGTCGGCGAGGCAGGCACCGGCGGCCGCAGGTCAGGTATCGGTAGCGTCGGTGTGCTGCTTGGGCTGGCGGGCGCGGCCGCAGCGGCGATCAGCTTCGTCTACCTCGGCATTGGCTTCGGGGCGCTGCTGACGCTGGAGTCGCTGCGTTCGATCGGCGATTTCACCGCGTCGTTCTTTCCGCCCGATCTGTCCCCGCAATGGCTGTCGCGGGTGGGCTATGGCGTCATCGAGACGCTGGCAATCTCGGCGGTCGGGACACTGCTGGCCGTCGTTGGCGGTGTCGTTCTGGCCTTGCCGGCTTCGGGGCGCTACGGCCTGGCTGCCGAGCAGTTCGCGCGCTTTTTCCTCAACACGCTGCGTTCCGTGCCGGAATTGGTATGGGCCACGCTCACCGCACTTTCGGTCGGACTCGGCCCATTCGCCGGCGTCCTTGCACTGGCGCTGCACACCACCGGCGTACTCGGTCGGCTCTTTGCCGAGGCTCTGCAGAATGCACCCCCGCAACCCCGCGATGCCCTGCGCGACGCCGGCGCGCAACCTGCCGCAGCCTTTCTTTATGGCACGCTGCCGGAAGTGGCGCCGCAATGGCTGGCCTATGCGCTCTATCGCTGGGAGATGAACATCCGGATGGCGGCCATCCTCGGTTTTGTCGGGGCCGGCGGTCTCGGGCAGCTGCTTTATTTCGAGTTGTCGCTGTTCCACTATGCGCAGGCCTGCACCGTCATCGTGGCGATGCTGCTGCTCTCGATCGCAGTCGATGCAGCCAGTGCCGGGGCGCGTCGCCGCCTAGCTTGATGAATCCCGCTTGTCGTGCAACGGCAGCATGGCCTGTGTCGCTGTCGCAGCCAGAATGACCGCGTTACGCCCGTTCCTCTTGGCCTGGTAGAGGGCGTCATCGGCAAGGCGCAGCGCAGCTTCCAGCGTCTGGGTGCTGGCGTCGGCGATGCCGAAACTGACGGTCAGGCGAACATATTGACCAGCCATTATCGGAATGACCAATGCATCGAGGCGGGAACGCAGTCGCTCGGCAAGGACTATTGCTTCATGTGGCGTGGTCTCGGGAAAAATGAAGGCGAATTCCTCGCCGCCATAGCGGGCGGCTGAATCCGAATGCCGCAGCGTGTCGCGGACCAGATCGGCAAAGGCCCGCAGCGCCATGTCTCCAGCCTCGTGGCCGTAGAGATCGTTGATCTGCTTGAAATGGTCGAGGTCCGCCAGCCCCACTGAAATCGGGCGCCCATAGCGCTGCCCCCGGGCAAGTTCGGCGGCGGCCAGAAGCATGAAGTGACGCCGGTTGTTCAGGCCGGTCAGCGCGTCGGTCGAAGCCAGTTTTTCCAGGTCGTCGCGCGCCTGTTCGTGTTCCTGCATCATGCCGTGTAGCTGCACGATGGCTTGCCTGACCCCCGCCAGCTCGCGCAGTGCATAGGCCGGCAGATCGACCGATCGGCTCGGTTTCTTGAGATCGGCCAACGCCTGATCGATCTGCTGCAACGGCCGGAGGATCAGCTGGCGGATCAGCAGCAGCAGAAAAACCAGAAAGACGAGAACCAGAAGCATGGCGCCGTGGAGTTTGTGGCGTCCCTGCTGCACGATCTCCCCCATGTTCCGGATGTCGGCTTGAGCCAGATTGACGCCGTTGACGGAAATGTCATCGGCGGCAAGGCTGAGGCGCTGGGAGAGGCGCGACCACTCGACCCGCTCGCTGTCGTCAATGTGTTTGTTCTGCGCGGCACGCGCCAGAAAAAGCTCGGTTTCAATGGCCAGATTGCGCGCCTGCTCGTTGGACAGGAGGCTCGGGTGGCTGGCCATCAGCATCACGATGAACATCGATTGTCGCTGGCTTTCCGGCGTTCGGGCTTCTAGCACGCGCTCGCCTTCGAGGCGCAGCACTTCGAGATTGCGCGCCAGCCGTTGCTGCTCGATGGAACTTGGCAAGGTCTTGGACTGCAGGGTGTCCATGCTCTCAAGCAAGGCGTGCTGATCGACCACCAGCCACAGCACAATACCGGCGAAGGCCAGCGTGAAAGCTGCGGTGATGCGGAAGAACAGACGACCGGCACTGAGCCTGCTGGCCATTGCGGATGAATGATCGGCGTTATCGTTCATGCGTATTCTCAGTCAGCAAGAAACGGCATGTAGCGCCGGATGATGCGTTGAAAGGTTCCGTCACGGCGCATGGCGTCGAGGGCGGCATCGACCTCCGAGCGCAAGGCCTGCTCGCCTTTCGGCAGGATCATGTGCACGGTGCCGCCCAATCCCTGTTCGGTCAGTGCGGGGCCGGCAAAGTCGGCGGCCCCGGCGGGTTGCTGCAGCATCAGGAAGTAGGCGCTGCGAATCGGCATCAGCGCGAAATCGGCTCGACCATCGAGCAGTTGCTGCAATGCATCCTTGACGGTAGTTGTTTCGACGACGGCAAGGCGATTGTCTGCTGCGACGCGTGAAACGTATCGCTGCTGCTGGGTCCCGCGCTCAACGGCAATGCGTACATTACGCAGCGATTCGAGGCGGAGTTCACTGCTGCCTTCAGGGCGATGCTTGCGGATCGATTGCGGCGTGCCGACCAGACGCGACGAAGAGCGCCAGAGCATGTTCGAGAAGAGGACTCGCTCCTCACGCTCCGGTGTGCGCAGCACATTGCCGACTCCGAGCTGGAAGCGCCCTGACTCGACCCCGGGAATGATTTCGGCAAAAGGCATTGGCTGTTGGTTGCAGCGTACTGCCAGTCGGCGGCAGACCTCGCGCGTGAGCGCATCGTTCAGGTCGGCGATGGCGTCGGACTCGACATTGCCGGAAGGAGTATTTTCCGTTGCTGCCATGCGCAGGGTCGCCACTTGCAGTTCGCGGGTGCCGGTTGCTGCAGCAGGAACTGCAGCAAGCACCAGCAGCATGCAAAGGGTGGCGTGAAGAAGAGGTCTCATTGCAGCCGGAAGGGCAGGAACTTCGTATTGATGCGGTCAAATCGACCGTCCCGCTTGATCTGATCGATGGCGCTATTGATACGTTCAACCAGATCGACGCGCTTCGGGTTGATACTGATGCAGACATCGCCGGTCAGCAGCGGGTCGGAAAGGATGGTCGACTCCAGTCCCAGCGATCTGACGGAGTCGTCGTGAAGCAGGGGGAGTGCTGTCAGCATCGGCACCACTGCGGCATTGGCTTTGCCAGCCGCGAGGGCGGCCGGAATTTCCGTGTGGCTGGCGACCGCATGCATTTTCCAGCCCACGGTTTCAAGGTATCTGGCCTGTGCTGACCCCGTGACTGCAGCAGCAGTTGCTTTCGGGCTGCCTGGCGGAAGTTCCGGTTTGCCGAGCCAGATACTCAGTGATCGATAATAGGGTTTCGAGAACAGCACCTTCTTCCGTCGCTCCGGGGTGGCGAGCAGGCTGACCACCGCGAAATCCATTTCGCCGGCAGCGACGGTATCTACCACCTTCCCCAGCGGAACAAGCTGAAAATCACAGCGAGTCTGCATCGCCTCGCACAGGGCGTGCCCCATTTCAATGTTGAAGCCGGTCAGTTTGCCGTTTTCATCGATATAGGACATGGGGGGCGAACTGCCGATCACGGCTACACGGAACTCCTTTTCGCTGGACGCAAGCGCACTGCCAGCAAGCAGCGCCGTGAGCAGGCCGTACCGGGCGAGTCTGTAAAGCAATGCGAGCATGGGCTGATGCATCCCCCTTCCGAAATCAGTCTAGCACTGTCGAAATGCTCATGTTGGCAGCGTTTCCTGCACCAGCGAAACCCAGTAGCGCACCCCCAGCCCGATGATCTCGTCGTTGAAATCGTAGTGCGGGTTGTGCAGTGTGCAGCCGCCAGTACCCGGCCCGTTGCCGAGCCAGACGTAGCAGCCGGGCTTTTCGCGCAGCATGTAGGCGAAATCTTCGGCACCCATCGACGGCAGCTCGTCGTGACGCACCTTGTCGTCGCCGAGCAGGGTAGCCGCGACACTGCGGCAGATCCCGGTTTCGGCGGCGCTGTTCACGGTGGGCGGGTAGCGATGGTCGAAGACGACTCCGATCTGCGCGCCGTTGGCCGAGGCTACGCCGGAGCACAGGCGTTCGACGGCGCGTTCGACCATTTCTTGCACTTCGGGTTTGAAGGTACGGATCGTGCCGCGCAGCACGGCTTCCTCGGGGATGATGTTCCAGGCGCTGCCGGAGTGGAACTGCGTGACGCTGACCACCGCCGCATCGCAGGGGTGCAGGTTGCGCGATACCACGGTCTGCAGCGCCTGCACCAGCTGGCTGGCAGCGACGATGGTGTCGATGCCCTGGTGCGGCATGGCGGCATGGCAACCGTGACCGCGCACGGTGATCTCGAAGGCGCAGGTGCCGGCCATCACCGGGCCGGGCATCACCGCCATCTCGCCGACCGGGATGCCCGGCCAGTTGTGCAGGCCATAGACGGCATCGACCGGGAACTGCTCGAACAGACCGTCCTCAATCATCACCGCCGCGCCGCCTTCCGATTCCTCGGCCGGCTGGAAGATGCAGACGACGGTACCGTCGAAATTGCGGTTGGCCGCCAGGTAGCGCGCTGCACCGAGCAGCATGGTGGTGTGGCCGTCGTGGCCGCAAGCGTGCATGCAGCCCTCGTGCTTCGAGCGGTGTGGAAATTCGTTCATTTCCTTCAACGGCAGCGCATCCATGTCGGCGCGCAGGCCGATCATGCGATTTGAACTACCGGAACGGATAACGCCGACCACGCCAGTTTTGGCCAGCCCGCGATGCACCTCGACGCCATAGCGCGCCAGTTCGGCAGCGACAATGTCGGCGGTACGCGTCTCGTTGAAGGCCACTTCGGGATGGGCGTGAATGTCCCGCCGGATGGCGGCAAGGTCTGCCAGGAAACTGGCGTCGAAATTCGGTGTCTGTTGCATGGGGGTAGTCCTGATGAAACCGGACCTTCCAGTTTATCCTTGTTGCCGCCCAAACTCACCATCCGCTATCCTCCCGACCATGCGCCTCGTTCTCATCAGCGGTCTCTCCGGTTCCGGCAAGTCGATTGCCCTCAAGATACTTGAGGACAGCGGCTACTACTGCGTCGACAACCTGCCTTCCCTGCTCCTCCAGCAACTCGTCGGGCAACTCGACCAGCAGGGCTACGACAAGGTGGCGGTGGCCATCGACATCCGTGGCGGCGACTCGATCGCCATGCTGCCGCAGCAGCTGGATTCGCTGCGGGCACAGGATCTGGAGCTGAAGTTCCTGTTCCTCGATGCCAAGAACGAAATCCTGATCAAGCGTTTTTCCGAAACCCGCCGCGCTCACCCGCTGGCGCGCGATGGCCGCTCGCTGTCGGAAGCCATCGCCGAAGAGCGCGAGCGCCTCGAGAGCCTGGCCGGCATCGGCCATCACATCGACACCAGCGATATCGCGGCGGCAACGCTGCGCGAGTGGGTGCGCCAGTTCATCGAGGTTGAAGCGGGCGCAGGGCTGACGCTGATGTTCCAGTCCTTCGGCTTCAAGCATGGCCTGCCGCTCGATGCCGACTTCGTCTTCGACGTGCGCTGCCTGCCCAATCCGTACTACGACCCGGTGCTGCGGCCGCTGACCGGGATCGACGATGCCGTCGTCGAGTTTCTCGAAAACCAGCCGGACGTGCACCGCATGCGCGAGGACATCCGCCGCTTCGTTTCCGGCTGGCTGCCCGCCTTCATTCGCGACAGCCGCAGCTACCTGACCGTGGCTATCGGCTGCACCGGCGGCCAGCATCGCTCGGTGTGCATTTCCGAATGGCTGGCGCGCGAATTCGCCGGCCGGGCAAGGGTGCTGGTGCGGCATCGGGAGCTGTCTTGACTAAGTTTTTTAACCACGGAGAGCACGGAGAACACAGAGAAAAATCTGTCTTTGTTTCTCTCCGTGTTCTCCGTGTTCTCCGTGGTTGAGATGCGGCCCCCAATATCCCATTGGCTTTTCCTGATCCGCCCCGGCGACTGGGCAGTCATCGGTGTTTCGGCGCTGGTGGTTGCCGCCTCCTTCCCCCTCGTCTGGCAAGGAGGTGCGGCCGAAAAGGCCGTG
>JAUPVD010000133.1 GCA_030917225.1 Pseudomonadota bacterium | reverse complement strand
GGGCCGATGTGGTGGACGGCGATACTATCGATATTGGCAAGGTGCGCATCCGTCTCGACGGCGTGGATGCTCCTGAAAGCTGGCAGACGTGCCATGATGCAGGCGGTAAGCTCTATCGCTGTGGTGCTCGCGCTGCCGAGGCGCTTGACGCGCTGCTTGCCGCGTCACGCCCTACGAGATGCAGACAGGTTGATAGGGACAGGTATGGCCGTGTTGTCGCGATATGCTGGACTGAATCCGGCATCGAAGTGAACGCCGCGATGGTGGCGAGTGGGTGGAGTTTCGATTGGCCTAAATACTCACGCCACAGATACGCGCCTGCCCAGCGGATTGCCGCGAGTAAAAGGCTTGGTTTGTGGTCTGGAAGTTTTGACTGGCCTTGGGAACTACGAGCCCTCAAACGAAACAAGCGGCCCTAAGACCGCCTGCTTCCCTCGCATTTCATCGCCATGCCCGGCAACGCTTCACAATTGATAACCAAGCACTGCCATACTCGGCAGCACAGGATACTCTCACCTCAAGCAAATTTACAAATTATCCTTGGAATACTTCGCGGTGCGAGGCCTCTCCTCGCCGGAACTCACCTAGCAACGCGACTGCGTGCGCGGCCCCGTCGAATAAGACCTAAGCAGCCTTCTTAAGCTGGCCTTCCTCCTTCGCCACCTCCCATTTGGAAACGACGAAGCGACCGAATGGACCTTTGCGAGCTGGCCGGAAATCGCCGAGCCCGACTTTCTTGCCGGCATCGTCCACCACAGCACGGACGAGAGCCGGCGAAAACATCGTGCCGTCCACGTCGAGCGTGAAACTGGCATGCCATTCATCAACACGAGGGCGATGACACATGATGCGGCCACCCGTCGATGGGATAACAACCGAACGGCTGTCCACTTCCCACTCTGTCAGCAACTCTCCATCTGCATCGGTCAGATTGCACACGAGATCATCAACCATAAGGCCGGCTGGTATCAGCGACGTCTTCATGGTCGTCAGCTTCGACTTGCCGGCCTTGTGAAACGTCCCAGCCGCGATGATGCAGGCGAAGATGTTCGGGCCGGGAATGAAGAGATGGCCCGCCTGATCGGCATAGCGCTTTGCTTCTGCCTGATCGCGCGGAGTCCCTTTGTCCCCTCGGAAACTGACTGACGTTCCACCAGACACCGCGACTTCGGCCGCTTCGGTAAAGCGGTTCATGATGAGCGGCGTAATCCCCTGAATTGTGACGTTGATCTTCACTTCAAGTCTCCATGGTTTGCCGTTGGATGCAGCGCCGGGCTTGGCCGCGCCTTACCGAAGCTGGCGCCGCCAGACCTAGCCAAGCCCAACAGGGCTCGACCTATCAGCGTTTACAAAAGCAAACCTACGGTATACTAATCAATACGTCAACAACAAATATACGTGGAGTTCACTGTGATTGACCGAATCGATGCCCTTGCATACGTTGCGGCCATGATCACGCCTGCACAGATCAGGGCAGCCCGCGCACTTATCGGATGGAAGCAATCCGATCTCGCTGTTGCGTCCGGCATTTCTGAAATCTCAATCAAAAACATCGAAAGGGGCGCCACAGACCCTAGAGGCAGCACCCTCTCATCAATCCAAAGCGCGTTCGCCAAAGCTGGCGTGGTATTCCTTGACCCCGGCGATACTCGCAATGGCGGGCATGGGGTGCGTCTTGGTTAGGCCCTGCCTTGGGAGGCCCGCCGCATGAAGCGGGGGAGTTAGCCGCCGTCCTGATTTGCTGCGAGGGCCGGGCTAGATACCGGCTACTTGTGCCCGTGCTCTTAACAACCGGGCTTCCCGATGTCGCAATGATTGCCGGTTAGCGTGTCCTTCCACGCCGCCTCGCATCTCGTTTCCCGCAGTGGCGGGGAATCTGCTCGCTACCTCAGCGCAGCGTTCACATCCCTGAATGTGCAGCGGAGCAGCGCAGCTATCGTCGCGACGCCTACGCCGCGAGCGAATAGACGCCTGATCTCCGCGTAGAGCGGTTCGGGTCGCACGGGATGTCCTGATTTTTGGGAGCGGCCGCAATCGGCCATCGGCGCAATGCGCCAGCTTGTGATTTGTCTGCCTTATTCGGTTACCGCAGTCAATCCCTTTTTGCACGTCGGTCCTCATTTGTTGTGCGCTCCCTATAGAGCGACAAATCATGCTTGGACGGCATCTGGTACTTCGTGACGGGCTTGCTGGAGGCCTTTACGGCAATGCCCCATATCCTCGCCAAGTCATCGAGCGACGTGCGCAGATTGTCCGTTGCAGTCAGCCTGTCGCGCTTCGCGGTGTAGATTTCCGTCATCGCAGCCCCTTCCCCGCACACCCGTCGAACCAGCTCGTAGTTTCGTTCTCCCAGCACATGCTCGGCCTCGGCCAGCTTCCGAGCCGCCGCCATCTGGGCAACGTCGATCGGGTCGGCGATCTGGCCGCCGTCAACCTTGTCCCGGCTATAGTCGATCGCTTGCGCGCCCGCGCCGCCGGTGGCCTCCCAATGCTTCCTGAACCGCAGAGCCGCTTCCGCCTGCCCCTTGTCGATCAACTTTCGCGCAGCCAGGGTCCCGACTGCGCTTTCCCGCACATTCACCGCAGCGCGAATCTTACGCGGGATACTCGTCTCGC
>JAUPVD010000132.1 GCA_030917225.1 Pseudomonadota bacterium | reverse complement strand
CGGCAACAAACTAAGGCAGCACTGATTCAGTCCGTCACACCGGCGAACGCCGGTGTCCAGTTCGTTAAATTTCCCCGCCTTGCACTTCCTTCGGTCGGACTCCGGCTCGGACGAAGTCCGGCCTGTCCTGAGCTTGCCGAAGGACCGGAATGACGACAATTTGACTCGACCAGCATCTCCCTAAAGCTTCCTCCAACCCTGAAACAGCTTGAGCAGCGCCGGCAATCCTTCGCGGATCGCCACCGGGCCGGGGTTGAGAATCACCGCCGACTTGAGTTCGTGAATCTGCGCATTGGCCACAGCTGGCACGGCCTGCCAGCCCTCGCGCGCAGCCACGCGCTCCGGCCGGAAATGCTTGCCGCACCATGAGCCGATGATGATGTCCGGCGCACGCCGAACCACTTCCAGCGGGTCAGCGAGGATGCGCTCCTTGGCCGACTGGCATTGCGCACGATCGGCAAAGACGTCGATGCCGCCGGCGATTTCGATCATCTCCGAAACCCAGCGGATGCCGCTGATCTGCGGCTCATCCCATTCCTCAAAATAGACACGTGGCCGCTGCGGCAACTTCGCCGCTTCGGCGCGCACGCGGTCGATGATCGCCTGCAGCTCCGCCACCATCGCCAGCGCCTTCTCCTCGGCGCCGACCAGGCGGCCGACGGTGGCGATCATCGCCAGGATGTCGTCCACGCTGCGCTGGTTGAAGGCGTAGACCGGCACACCGGCTGCGATCAGTTCGCGGCTGGTCTCGGCCTGGAGGTTGGAGAAGGTAAGCACCAGGTCGGGCTGCACGGCGAGGATCTTGTTCAGGTCGCCGCTGGTGAAGGCAAAGACCTTCGGCTTCTCCTTGCGCGCTTCCTTCGGAAACACCGTGTAGCCGGAAATGCCGACGATGCGCTCCTGCTCGCCGAGGGCGTAGAGCACCTCGACGGTTTCGGTGGTCAGGCAGACGATGCGTTGTGGCAGGTGGCGGTTCATGCGCAATCCGTAGGTGGGGCGGAAAGGCCTCATTCTAGCCGCCGATACCTACCTTCACGCCCACGCCTGCCGGATCATCAGCGCGGCCGTTACCAGCAGCATGGCCGCGAACAGCCGACGTAGCCGCTTCTCCGGCAGCCGATGTGCCCACGCCACGCCGTACGACACCGTAGCCATGCCGCCGACGGCGAGCAGTGTGCCGGTCTGCCAGGCGACCTGTTTCGCCTCGGCAAAGGTGGCCAGCGCCACCACGGCACCCGGCGCTACCAGCGCCAGCGCGAGGCCCTGCGCCACCGCCTGCGATTTGCCGAAGCCGCGCGTCAGCAGCGGTGCCGCAACGATACCGGAACCGACGCCGAACAGCCCGGCGAAGAAACCACCGACAACGCCAACGCCTGGCAGCCAGCGCTCGTGCCAGCCGGCGTTCGCAGCCTGCGCTGCCGCCCGCGCACCATGGAAGAACCACAGCGCCAGCCCGACGAGAAACACGGCGAAGCACAGCATCAGCACCTGCGAATCGAGATGCACAGCCAGCCAGGCCGCCGGCCAGGTGGCGAGCAGCGTCGCCAGCCCGAGCAGGCCGGCCGTGCGCAGCGGCAGGTGATGGCGCTGGCGGTAGCGCCAGAAGGCGATCAGCACGTTCGGCGTGATCATCACCAGCGCCGTGCCCTGCGCCAGTTGCTGCTCCATGCCGAAACCCATGGCCAGCACCGGAATGGCGATGATGCCGCCGCCGATGCCGAGCAGACCGCCAATGCCGCCAAGGAGGGCGCCGAGCAACAATGGCCCGAGCAGGGAAAAAGAGAGGAGCGAGGAAGGGGGCAACGCCATTGAGAGTTCCATGCCTCGCAGCATATAGAACACGATCCGGAATAGAATTGGCCAAATCGTCAATTCATCATTTACGAATCGTGAAAACACAACCGCTACTTGAAGACCTCCGCCTGTTCTGCGCCGTTGCCCGCAACCGCAGCTTCGCTGCCACGGCGCGTGAGCTGGGGCTCTCCAACGCCGTCGTCAGCAAGCGTATCGCCATCCTCGAGGCCGGCATGGAAGCGATGCTGCTGCACCGGACGACACGCAGCGTCGCGCTCACCGAGCAGGGCGAGACGGCGCTGCAATGGGCGCAGCGCATCCTCGACGACGTCGACCAGTTGGCCGATGCCGTCTCGCAGACGCGCACGGAACCCGTCGGCCTGCTGCGCATCTGCACCAGTTCCGGCTTCGGCCGCAACCGTATCGCGCCGGCTTTGTCGGCGCTGGCCAAGCACCATCCCGGCCTCGAAATCCAGCTCGAACTGCTCGACCGGCCGGTCGACCTGATCGATGAAGGCTTCCACCTCGACATCCGCTTTGGCGAAGCGCACGAACCCTACCTGATCTCTCGCCGCCTCGCCGCCAACGAGCGCGTGCTCTGCGCGGCACCCGGCTACCTGCGAAAACACGGCAAGCCGAAGCGCCTCGCCGACCTCGCGCAGCACCGCTGCATCCTCATCCGCGAGCGCTATCAGGACTTCGGTCGCTGGACGCTGCAGGGGCCGCATGGCGAGGAAACGGTGAAGGTCGGCGGGCCACTCTCGGCCAGCAACGGCGAGATCGTCCACCAGTGGGCCATCGACGGCCACGGCATCATCCTGCGCTCGATCTGGGATGTCGGCCCCAGCCTCGAACGCGGCGACCTCGTGCGTGTGCTGCCGGACTATTCGCAGCGGGTCGATGTGTGGGCGGTGTATCCGTCGCGGCTGTCGACGTCGGGGAGGCTAAGGGCGTGTGTGGAGTTTCTGGAAAAGTCGCTGACAGAGTAATATGCGTCAAGCATTAAGCTGGGCTGCTACCGGCCAATAGCGATTGGCCGGCATGCGCCGCGACTAGACGTTTCCATTATTTTGAAATACTTGGGATTAGTTCATGCCGTACATTGCTCCGGATGTTGCTTCGAAAACTCTTGAGGCGAAGTCCTTGGCCCGCAGCAATCGTTCGAAGCGAAACGTGATCCTTTTGATTGGATATTTGCTTGGAATTGGGGCTGCAATCATTTGGGAGTTGGTTGCGCCAAATTCATCTCCCAAATCGTCAGCAGAAAAAATTTTCTTGGGAATGATTGCAGGCCCCTGCGCTGCTTTCGTATTCCTGCATTTTTTTGAAGGCCGATACATCTCAGCATTAGCCCGATGTCCGAAATGCGGCTACAACTGGGAAATCAAGGAGGGGAAAGGGGTTCCCCATACCGAAATCATGGAGTATTGGTACAAATGTCCTGGATGCGGCTTGCTTATGGGAGACGAAGTTCTCAAGCTTGCCTTAACCCCATCAAGTGTTAAAGCCATCGCCGGAAAAGACGAGCCTGACTAACCGCTTCGGATCGGGAGTAGCTACGAACTACTTCCCCCTCTTCCCCCGCACCGTCTCCAGGTGCGTGCACAAAATCTCCGCCCCCTCCAGCAGCCGCGGCGTGTGCCGCTGGATCAGCTCCGGCGGTACGAAGAAGAGGTTGTCGCGTTTCACCGCCTCGATGCTGGTCCATTTCTTCCAGTCGT